>CAYNZS010000301.1:0-4707 GCA_964401695.1 uncultured Nitrospirales bacterium | reverse complement strand
GAGCCCAGAATTGACAAAAAACGAGTCGCAGAGCACCTGCCCCGGAAGCTGTGAGGGATGCGGGCTAGTGCATTGATTCATGCTGTTCCCGTCCTATCCGTCATGCTGAGCGACGCAAAGCATATCCATTTTATTGGGTTTCTGGCGTATCGAGATCGTTCACTTCGTTCAGGATGACTGAAGACATAGGATTTAACTCGCTTTCAGAGGCTACACCAATTGCTGGTCAATACACCATCCCGGAAGGACGATCCCCCCCCCTCGCCATTTTGAAACGCCAATTTCTGTTGTCTTGGCAGCGATTCAATATGGTACACTACGGCTATTTGATGGCGAGGTGATGCAATGCGAAGCGCTAGTTTGGATTCACAGCCCAGTATCCTGATCGCGTCTGGCGATAGCGCATACGGATCGACCTTGGCTAGTTTCATCGAGTCGGATGGTTGCGAAGTCGAGCGTTGCCACGACTCCAAAGGCGTCTATCGGCTTGTAGGCCGAAAGGCTTTCGACGTTCTCGTTCTCGACCTCCACATTAACGAGGGCGCGGATATGGAGATAGTTTCCTTTGTCTGCCGACAGAGTCCGCGCACCCAGATTATCCTGATCTTCGAGATGGCGGATATGGAGAAGGCCATTGAGGGGATCCGGAACGGCGCGTTCTTCTACGTGCCCAAGAATTCCCAGCCTTCGGATGTAGCTCTCATCGTTCACAAGGCGGTCAAGAAACTGGAAGCTGAGGCGACTGTAGACGCGTACGAGCAGAATCTTTTTCAGCAGACGCTCGGCGATACGCCCGCGATGCGGCGCGTCATCGAACTTGTCACGAAAGTTTCGCCCACGGACAGCACGGTCTTGCTGCTTGGCGAAAGCGGCACGGGCAAGGAAGTTTTGGCGAACATGATCCACCGGCTCAGCCCCCGCCGCGACAACGCGTTCATCGCTATCAACTGCGCAGCGCTCCCGGAACAGCTCCTTGAGAGCGAGCTTTTCGGGCACGTCAAAGGGGCCTTTACGGGGGCTGTCGCCGACAAGCGCGGGCTGTTCGAGGAAGCCGATGGCGGCACGATCTTTCTGGACGAAGTGGGGGACACGGTCCCGGCCGTGCAAGCCAAACTATTGCGCGTCTTGCAGAACGGCGAGTTCCGGCGTGTCGGAGACTCGTTGGATCAGAGGGTCGACGCGCGCGTGCTCGCGGCAACGAATCTCAATCTAGTCGAGGCGGTGGCCGAGAAAGCGTTTCGGGAAGACCTCTACTTCAGACTGAATGTGATCCAGATTCTCATCCCTCCTCTACGCGAGCGGCTTGACGCGTTGCCGGCGCTTGCCGAGCAGTTTCTGCTTCGGTTCAACCAGAAGTTTTCTCGAGACATCCGAAATATTGACGAGCAGGCATGGGGGCTGCTGCAAAGTTACGAATACCCCGGCAACGTGCGCGAATTGGAGAGCATCGTTGCCCATGCGGTCATCATGGGTGAAGGCGACACGATTCGCGCCGTCGATCTACCGGACCAAGTCCGCTTCGGCCGCAGTGCCCGCCTCGTGCTTCCCAACCCGCCGCCCGATTCGATTCCGACCTTGCAGGAAGCGGAAAAGCGCCTGATCGAAATGGCCCTTGAACGGCTGGACGGAAATCAGACCGAGGTTGCGAAGAAGATGGGGATCTCACGATCCACACTCTGGCGCAAAATTAAAGAGTATGACATTTCGCGGACCGGCGTCGCGGAGAAGACCGACATGGAAGATTGAAGCGGGCGATTCTCATGGTATACTGACGCCTTCCATTCGGAAGCGTTGTGAAGAGTTCGATATAGCGTGAAGCGTTGCGTTGAGAGAAGGTCCAATGAGCGTAGACCGGAAGAACGATCAACATGAACGTGTGAGAGCGATGCTCCTCGAGGGCGGCCTGGTCGCCAAAGCCGATATTGACCGCGCGATTTCCCGGCGCTCCGAAACGGGTGAAAGTTTGACGAAGACGCTCCTCGCGCAAGGCAGCCTCGATGCGCGGCAGCTTATCGATTCCCTGGCCAAGCAAACCCAGTTCGCGAAGATTGATTTGTCTCAGTTCGAAATAGACCCGAGCTGATAGTGCTCGTGCCCGGCGAATTCGCCAAGACCAATCAGGTGGTCCCCATCGACCGTTTTCGGAACATATTGACGGTCGCGATGCTGTGTCCGCTCGACGATGCCGCGCTGCAGTCTCTTGAGGAAACCACCGGGCTTGAAGTGCGCCCCATCCTCTGTTCCGAGGACGATGTTCGCGCCAGCATCCACCGCTATTACGAGGAAGGGGCCGCCGCGTATTCCGGTGCCGAGTAACTCGAAGCGCATCCCAAGCTTTCCGGCGCTATCGCCACGTTGCGCGAGGTCGATTCCTTGCCCGCGTTGCCCGGCATCGTCCAGGAAGTTCAGGCGTTGGTTCAAGGCGACGACGCCTCCTCCGCCGACGTGGCTGAAGTCATTTCACAGGATCCGGCCATAGCGGCGAAGGCCCTGCGGCCCGCAAATTCGGCCTTCTACGGATTTCACAACCGTGTCGATGACATCCAGCTCGCGGTGACGCTGCTGGGGCTTTGCGAAACCTATCATGTCGTTCTCACATCCCATCGTGAACATGTTCGACAAGTCGAGGACCTTCGACTGCATGGGATATTGGATGGAGTCGATGGTGAGTGCATCCATCGCTCAATCTATGGCGAAAGCGTTCAAATACGTCGAGGTCTCCGGAGCTTTCACGGCGGGATTGCTCCACGACTTGGGCCAGCTCGCCTTGTCGGAAATCGCGCCCAAACAGACTGCGCGCATTTCCAAGTCGCTTCTGGGCCTCGAGCTTGTCGAGGCCGAAGAGAAGATCTTGGGTTTGGCCCACACCGAAGCCGGATTCCATTTGGGTGTGCATTGGGACTTGCCCACCGAGATCGTCGAGACGGTCCGCTTTCACCATTCGCCTGTCTTGGCCTCCGACGGACGGCGCGCCCTGGTGTCGCTGGTAAACGTGGCGGAAGTCGTATCGAGGTACCACCGGCCTGGGAACGCGTCACACGAATTGAATTTCGAGGAATGCGCCGAGAGTCTGGAATTCCTCGACGTCAGCGAGCCCGAGGTCGTCGAGGCCATCGAGAACCCGCGAGATACCATCGACAGTCAATCGCTCTGGTCAAAAAACTAACCCGTGTAATCCACGCACCGCGAGGGGAGGGGTACTTCGAGCGAATGAGTGGGGCAACCCACGCGACACGCTCCGCCAGCGCTGGGCCTTCAGGTTTAGGTCGGTCCATCGTGTTTTTATTGCTCACCGCGTCGGTTATCGCGGCTGTGTCCCTGCGAGTTGGGCTGCTCCGCAACTCCGAGGAGCTCGAGCACGATGATGGCATCTCGCTTCTGGCCGCGACGGGCCATCAAGCCGACTTCGTAAGAGCCGTCGACGCCGAATTGAAGCAAAGATGGGTAGAGGTGGCCGAATGGAAGAAGCTGATCCGATCGGAAGCCGGGTACGCCTTTCGACAGATTGGGCACGACCTCTCCCGTTATGACATTCATCCTCCACTCTATTTCTGGTTACTTCACATCTGGATGAAGTGGACAGGCGATGAATTGCCGGGCGTGTTCATGCTCATTGCCATCCTGGCGGGAATGACGGTGGTCGCGTTGTTCTTCCTGGCGACACATATTCTTAAGAATTCAATCGAAGCGTCGGTCGTCGCAGCGCTCTGGGCCGTCAGTCCCGGCGCGTGCCTCGTTTCGGCGTCACTGCGCCACTACGAGCTCTTCGGCTTGGTTTCGCTCGTAGTGGCCTGGATGTTTTTCAGAGTGACGGACGAACAGTCGCCGGGCCGGGTTCGCGACTACTTGGCGTTGTCGCTTGCTGCGGCCCTCGGCGCATTGGCCATTTGCAGGCTGGCGCGCAAACGCTTTTTCAGACTCGCCGCGGTGACAGTCAGCACTTCACTCGGGCTCCTCATCGCGTACGCGTGCCACCCCAACTTTCGAAACTCCATCGCGCTTCAGTCCAGCAAAGTCGAGCCTTTCGCGTGGACCGGTGTTCCCGAGAGGATGATCACATCGGTCTCGACCCGGATTTCCCATTTGGAGAAGTCATCTTAAGATCCGCCGGTATCGTTTGACCCTATGAATACAGGGCGTGCTCGGGATGATGGCACAAAACAGCAGGAAATCCAATGGGTGAAACGAAAAAAGACCGCGTTACGCGTTGATTTTGACCGTAGTTTGAAGCTGGAGTTCCATGGTTCGTAAGAATGGAAACAACTCTTACCCCGATGGCGAGGTGTGCCCGAATTCGCACGAAATGCGCTGAAGGTCACCTCCGATTACTGCGATTGGGCTATGAACAACCTCAAAGAAGGATGGAGACGGCAAAATCGATTTCACAAACGCTAGCGGCCTCCTCTATACTCACAAAAAGCCCTGCCCGTGGTGGTCACGGGCGTCCATATGGGAAATGTCAGCTCGAGCCTGTTCGCATTCGTGGGCGAGCCTATACTCGATCCATTGAAGGGCCCCTTGATACCCATGTGGCTCGCGACCGCTGCTGTTATGATTGGCATTGTGTATTTCGCGGCTTCCGTTCGGGTGGAGCGCGGCATCACTCGACTCATTAAGGGATCGAATTTGACGGGAGCTTTCGACACTTTCTTCTAGCCTAGAGTTTTGCGGTTTCTCTACCGTATTTTATTGCAAATGGTGGGCCGA
>CAYNZS010000300.1:0-4747 GCA_964401695.1 uncultured Nitrospirales bacterium | reverse complement strand
GTAGTCTCCATCGGGAGCTCCAAGGAGGTCCCGCAGCCGTGCGCGGGCTTCTTCGATCTCGGCGGCACTTTTTGCCGTGAGGGCGTTTTCGATCCGTACGTGTTTCGAGAGGCCAGTGCGTTTTTCGATGGCGGTGACGTGGAGGATACCGTCGAGATCGAGCGCCATGCGGCAAAGGACCTCGTTCGCTTCCTCCATTTCGGTCAATTCTTCGATGAGGAAATCGCCGACGGGAAGGTTCTTGAGGGCATCGGAGGCATCGCCCTGATAGACTTCGACGTGGACAGCCGACTGGTAGTCGCTGGCGGTCCAGTAGCTCTCGGTTCGCGTGACGGGGAGCGGCGTGTTGCGTGTAATGATGGGCCGGTAGCAGTGCGGATAGGAATAGCCGTTGCGTTCGCCGAGGTAGGAGACGCCGAAGGAATAGGGGGAGACGTCGACCAAGACGCGGTCAATATCGTGGCCCGCGAGGCGCGAGGCCAGCACACCCGCGCCGAGCGCGACGCAGAGGTCGGGATGCACGTCCTGACGCGGTTTCAGTCCGGTGCGCTCCTCAAGCACGCGGGATACTAGCGGCGTCCGGGTCGAACCGCCGACCAGGAGAATGCCGTCCAAGTCCTGTGAGGTCTTGCCTGCGTCTTCGAGGGCTTTCGAGACGCTCTCTAGGGTGGATTCGATCAACGGCGCAATCATGGCCTCGTACTCGTCGCGTCCCAGCTCCAAAGAGAGATGGCACTGGAGACCGTTGACGGTGGCGAGGGCCTCTTCGCGCACCGTGACGTAGGGTTCGGCGCTGAGTTGGCGCTTGGCTTCTTCGGCGGCGCGATCGAGCCGTATGCTGGCGTGGGCGTCTTCCCTGGGATCGACGCCGTGCTCCTGCTCGAAGGACTTGGCGAATCGGTCGACAAGCAGTTGGTCGAAGTCGTCACCGCCGAGTTTGTTGTTTCCGTGGCTGGCGAGGACTTCGGTCACGTCTTCCTCCATCTGGAGGACAGAAATGTCGAAGGTGCCGCCGCCAAGATCGTAGACCATGAGTGTGCTCTCTCCTCCTTCTTCGCAGCCGTAGGCGAGGCTGGCGGCAGTGGGTTCGTTGAGGATGCGCACAACTTCGAGCCCGGCCAGTTGACCGGCCTCACGCGTGGCCTGCCGTTGGGCGTCGGAGAAATAGGCGGGGACGGTGACAATCGTTTTCTGGACTTTGCGGCCGAGGGCCTGTTCGGCCCACGAGGCCAGTTCCCGCAGAATGAGCGACGATATCTCTTGCGGTGTGAATTGCCGGTCGCCCAAACTCAATTGATCCTCGTTGCCCATAAGCCGCTTGACGCTGCGCACGGTCCGTTCGGGATACAGCAATTGCTGATTTCGCGCGGGTTCTCCAACGAGGAGTTGACCCTCCGTGGCGAGGCCGACACAGGAAGGCAAGAGTCTGCTCGTGCCGGGGGCGATTATTCTGACTTCGCCGTCCAAGAACGCGGCGACTTCCGAGTTTGTGGTTCCGAGGTCGATGCCGATGACGCATTCGCTGTCGTTCATGCACTGCTCTCCCCATTCAAGGCTGTTGTGGTGCGCCGCGCCACTCTTACTTCGGCCAAACGGTAGGTCTCGCCGCGCCAGGTGTAACCGCTCCGGTGGATAGCGCAGACGTTTCCATCGTCCAGGTCGTCGCGTGTTTCCACTTCGACCGCTTTCATGGTGGCTGAATCGAAGGGGCGGTTTTCGGTGGGTATTTCATGAATGCCGATCCGCGTCAGCGTTTCATCGAGGCGTTCGAGGATGAGGGCGTTTCCTTGTTCCAAGGCACCGACCGACTCGAAGACCTGGTCCACAGTGCTGCGGACGCCGGGCAACCACCCGGACAACCGGCGTTTGCCGTGGGTTTTGCGAAGCTGGGCGACTGTGGATTGCAGGCCCTCGCATCCCCGGCGTAGGCGGTCGCGGAGTTCCAGGAGCAAGTCGATAACTTCACTCCACGCGGCGTCGGTGGCAGCGGCCCCGACCGTGCGCTCGAGATCTTCCCGCGAAGCTTCCAGGGCGGCAATGGCCTCTTGCAGGGGCGCGACGTTCTCTTGGGCATCGCGTTTGGCCAGTGTGTCCAGCGATTCTTGCAGCGGCGATACCGCATCGGTCAAGTCCCGGAACGCGCGTCCCTGCAGCTTGACGTCCTGAGTCAGTGAGGTCAAAGAGGACCAGACTTCGTATTCGCTGCACGCCTCGGGGGACTCGTCGAGCGGTGTGTCCTCGAGTACCGAAAGCAGTTCCGCTGCGATGCCTTCCGGAGGCTGCTCGTCTTCAAGCACGGCGTCCAGCCAGTCCGCAAACCTTGCGATGATCGCATCGCGCCGGGCGTCGCGTTGCGTTCCGTGGCCGGCCTCGCCGTCGTAGTTGCCGGGCTGCGCTGGTGGTGGTGTCCGATCATCGAGCAAGGTCTATTTCTCCTTCATCAAGGCCAACCATGGCTTGGGACCAACGAACGCGCGTTCGCATTCCACGCCGTCCAAAAGGGATGCCAAGGGGGCCCCGGGATTCTCGGCGGTTAGCATGGCTTGTACGCGCATGCCGGGGTTCCGCGCCTCGTTATACGCGTCGCGGATGCGTTCGAATTCCTTCGGGGCCCGGTCGGGGGGATACTGCCGCAGCTTCTTGAGATACGCCTGGCGGAGCTCTTCTTCGCCGACATCGTCCGGGACACCCAGCACATCCCAAGGGTCCAGGCCGGATTGAGTGACTTCTTTGGAACGCATTGTGTATCTGCTCCTTCTAGAAAGGGATATCGTCGAACAGGTTGCCTTGCTTTCCGCCGCCGGCTTCGCTCTCGGGGAATGGCGGCGGTCCCTGTTCTTTCAGAAATTCCAGGACAGTCTTCATGAGAGCCTGCTCAATTTCGATAAACGAAATTCCCTTATTGACCGACCTTTCAATGATGCCTGTCAACTCCTTTTCGAGCTCTTCGGGCATCTCCCCGCCGAAGGGATCCCAGTTGCCCATGATATCTGCGAAATCGGGAGGGCCTCCAAAATCCTCTTCCTCTTCCCCGCCATCCCACTCGAAAGGATCGAAGCCAAAAGGTCCTATCGGAACACTGGGCCGGTAGCGCCGTCCTTCACTGCACTCGCCACACTTGCACTTCGGATAGTAGCGCTTCTCTTGTGCCCCGCCATAGCTGTCATGCCCGGGAGCCTTTTTCTGCGTCCGCTCGTGGACGAGGACATGCTGCAAATGTTGGGCATCCATTTTGAGTTTGGAATGGGGATCGGACATCCACTTGAGTTCAGGATCCTCGTTCAGCAAGTCGATGGCTTCGTCGATGACGTCGAGATTACGCTGGCTCCGTCCGAGTTCGACGGCTGCGGAGAGGCATTGCAGTCGGCGCCACGGATGGCCCCGGGGAATGGTCTGCGCCCTAAGCAACATGAATCGCGCGAGATGGGGGCCTTCTTGCAGGAGTCCAGCGCGCGTGGCGTAATAGGCCATCTCGCCGTTCTCGCTCTCGATGCGGGCTTCGGCGAAGGCTTGCAGATGGGCCGTGTCCACACCGGCAGCGTGATCGCGCAAATCGACACGCAACTTCATCGCCGAGCCAGTCGGCAAAGGCAGGGCAAGTCCGACATCCTTAGCCAATGCGCTTGCCCGAGCCATGGCCGCCGCGCGAACTCCCTTGTCCAACCGTTTGGAAGGCTTGCCGAGCTTGGGCAATTGTTTGTAGGGCACGCCAAGATGCTCGGCCACTCCCCAGCAGAGGATTTCCGCCGTCAACGCGTCATTGAGGACCCCGGCGGCCGTTTTCTGGAATTGATCAGAACCCTCGGAATCGCCGGACACGATGCAGAGGGCTGTGCGCAACGCCGCTTCCACGGCCCGCCGATCTTGCCCGTCAAGCGAAGGAATGGCTTCGATGGAGTCAAGGTCTTTGGCCGCGAGGTGCGGTTTGTTCTGTTTGAAATGACGCTTAAACGCGCCCAAATGGAGACGAAAACACGCGCGCCGGACTTTGGGGTTGAGCGCGTCGACCGCTTCCGCTTGGGCCAGGTAGCCAAGCGCTTTCTTATATGCACTGCGCTTTTCCGCCGCTTCCATGAGGTGCAAGAGCGGCTCTGCGTCCTGGGGAAAGGCCTTGGACCAGCGATCCATAGTTTGCTCGGCCAGTTTCTGCGAGCCGTGCGTGCGGTTCCAATCGAACCACTCGCGGTAGAAACTCGGCGAAGGATCCGCGGTTTCGATGCGGGCGCAAACTTCTTCGGGGTAGAGGAAGAATGCGGCGGACGGCTGATCGGCACGGAATGCGGAGGCGCCCTTGACGATATGCTTAGGCTGACCGCGATAGAGTTTTCCGTGCGGCGGGGGCTCGTAAGAATACTCCTCCCTCAGATCGTCCATTTCGGTATCGGGGATATCGCGCAGCAGCTTCAGCATGAGCCGGTAGACGACAGCGGATTCCGGGCTGTCCTGTAGAAACAGGCCCTCATGGACCGCCTGGCTCGCAAACTCCTCCCACGCAGCGCAGGCGGCAAGTGGGTCTCCGCCGTAGAGGTCGGTTTCGAGCATATGGTACTGGGCCATCAGCGACCAGAATGCCGAGTCGCGCAAAACGGGCATCGGGAAGGCCCGGTCCACTTCTTGAATGGAGAATCCTTCGCGAAAAGCCCGAATCCACAGGTGGCGCCGGATTCGGTTGGCGATTGGGGCGTCAAGCCTCGCGCACGCATTCGCGGCGCCACGAATGGGCTTCATAGCCCTGGGATCGTCTCCG
>CAYNZS010000299.1:0-4762 GCA_964401695.1 uncultured Nitrospirales bacterium | reverse complement strand
AAACGATGCCGGCGGATCTGAAGATGACTCTTCCAAATGGGAAATCCGGGCTTAAGATCTTCTCTGCGTAACCGTTCATCTCGCCAATATCTCCATTCTCTTGTGGTCTGTTGTGTGGCTGCCGCTTACGCCCCCAGTTTTCCTTGTGCCTCAAGCTCATCCGCGACATAGGCCAACCCCATGCCCGCGAGGGTGCTTCTTCTTGGGAAGCCAGAGGCGGCGTCCCAGCCTTGCAGGTCGTAGAATAGCGTCTTGAAGTCCTCGACACGTTCCCTGTCCAGATGACGGCTCCCCTCAAGAAGCCCCCATTTCCCGTCCTTAATCGTAAGCACGCCTCCGGACGGCCCCCCGGTGAGACCGGTCGGATTGTTATACATGGAGTCACTGAAATGGACCATGTCGCGGTGGCGTCCCTGAAGGGTCCAAATGGCGTGGTCGAGATTCCAGATCTTCTTGCCCAATTCGATCCCTTCGAGGAAGGTTATCTCCTTGCCGGTTACGGCTTTGAGGAACTTGGGTTCGGCCTCACCGGTTGAACCGACATTGTCTGGCCGATGAGGGTTGTACATGTCCGGCCAGCGGCTATCGCAGAAGAGCAGCGACTGCTTGTAGAAGCGGGTGTAGTAGCGGTGCCAGGACACGAGCTTCGCGATGCGCTCGGAGTACATGTTGTCATCGGCATAGTCCAGCATCCGTTCGTCGCCCTCGAAAGGCACCATCTTGTCGGTGTAGATCCGCGCCACATCTTCGGGCCTGCCGCGCCGCAACGAAACGAGGCAATGCTCGTTGATGTCGCGGTCGCCCAGAAGGCTGCCGTAGCCCCAGTCCGGGTGTACCCGGGGATCGTAGTGCAACGGCAGTCCCCAGAAGGGGAAGAAGTTGTTGAGGAGGTCCTCCGGGGCGCCGGGATCGCCGTCCAGTCTGCCCCATTTCTTGGCGGCGCGCACAAATCCTCCAGCCAGGCCGTCGCCGAACTGGCTCGGGTTGCCGCGGCCATCGTTCCGGTACGAAATCATCTTGAAGAAGTGCTCGAGAAACTCCAGGCTCCCATAGTCGTCGAAATCCAGCGGGCAGTCGAGTTCGGTGTCCGGGCCAAAAGCCCCCGAGCTGTTCAGTGAGTTGAGGTAATACAGGCCCCAGGCAACTTCATAGGCATTCAACCCGTATTCGTTGATCAAGTCGGCGGCGGCGCGCTGAATCTTTGCGTCCTTCCCGGCGATGTAGAACCAACTGTTCACGCAGGTGGCCTCGTTGGCAACGCCGTCTTTGTAGCGGCCGCGGCAGCCTGAGTGGCAGCCGACACAGGCTTGAGGCCTGCGGGGGGGGCTTGGGTCGCGCCTCCTACCCATTTGGTACATTTCCAGCGGCGCGGGCGCGCCCTCGAAGGAACCGTGGGATCCCCACGCGCGGCCCTCGAGGTTGAAGGCATAGTTCTGCTTCTGCCACAACCGGGCCTGCATAAGCGCCTTGGGGTCGTGTATGTGAATGCTGCCAGTACCGATCGCGCTGATGGCCTTGAGGTTCTTCGAGCCGAAGACCCCGCCGAAGCCGCCCTGACCCGAACTGTTGCCCGCGTCATGCATGAGACAGCCCATGCTGGTCTGGTTCTCGCCCGCGGGTCCGATGGCCACGACGGCGGGCCGCTGCGTGGTCTGGCCGCCGTCTTTGCCTGTCGGCTCGATCCAGTCGCCATAGCTGCCGTTGCCGGCCACGTAACTCCAGATCGTCTGCTGGCAATCCTGCGTGCCCGTGCCCCATAGCGACAACGCCGAACAGTTCCGGATCTGCACGTCATCGTCGCGGATGTCTATCCAGACCGGCTCATCGGCCTTGCCTTCGAGCACGACGCCGTCCCATCCCGCATACTTGAGTTGCGCCGAGAAGCGGCCGCCAAAATTGCTGCGCGTAAACCAGCCGATGGGGTAGGACTGTATTCCTATGCCCTGCACCTCCGTCCGGCCGCCGGCGGCAGGCGCTATCGTACCGCACAGGGGTGACGTCATCAGGGTCACGACATTGGCGGGGTCGAGTCCGCCGATGGTCTTGTCCTTCACCAGATCGAAGAAAATCGCCGAGCCAATTCCATGGCCGCCACCCCATTGCTCGTAGTCGCTGGTGGGGATTGTTGAGATCTTCCTGTTCGTTAGGTCCAGCCTGAGAATATTCCCGGCATATCCGTTCATCTAGCCAATACCTCCACGTCATGCATGCAGTGCTCCACGCGACCCAGAATGGGCTGCGATGAAAAATGGTGTGTTACTCGGCGCTCATAGTCCAGGCTGTGTCGTGAGACGGCTACCTGGATAAGATAGAACGCGCCATTGAGAAAGTGCAAAAGCACGCTTCCACGGCGCGAGGGCGCTCCTTTGAGGTGCCTGTCCCGAAAACTGATCCGCCTTTGTTTTCGGGCCTTGATCTGCTCTCTTCTCGCAGAGCACAACAAATAAGCCCCGAAGGCGCAGGTCCGCCGATCCACGGACATGGCTCTAGGCCGTACGGGTTTTCGGGACCGAGAGGCGGGATACGAACACGCCAGAGCCATCCACAGCAGTTTCTGATGATTTTGAGCATCATCGAAGCTTACGCGGTCGAGACTGTAAGTTCAATGGCACCAACGCCTACGATTAAACGCGAGGCACAAGCGGCCATGACAGCAAAACCCGTCTTGAACTCGTCAGTATGTGTCTCTACAATGCTCAATAACGTGCCCGTGGTGGTCACGGGCGCCCATATGGGAAATGTCGGTTTGATAGAAGAATTCACTTCGTTCTCTTCATGTTGCTCGCATCTTTGCCAGAGCTGCTGCTCCGATTCGTATTCCTTCCGTTTGATTTACCAAACCGTTTCTGGTTAACTCGATCAAGATCACCATCAAAATCATAGTAAATTCGTCACGGATACATTTTTGAACCCGCCAATTTTGGCGCCCTGCAAAACGCCGCTATCTCGGCACGAAATTCTTGCAGTAGGTGCGCGACCAAGCGATTATTGATTCTTCTTCTCTTCTTTTTTGTCCTTTCGTTTCTCCTTCGGCGTACGCTGGGCCTTTTTTTGTTGTTCCTTTTTTTCCAGTATCACCCATTGCTCGCTCTCCTTGTTCCTCAAATGTCAGCTGACACGTTGCGACCGAGTTGCATCGGCTGGCGTGGTTACTTCGTTCATGATATAACACAGTGCACGACGCGAAAAAGGAGGCTCTTTTCGCAGCCAGTCAACATGTCGTATTTTTTGGCTGTGCCTCGCGAATATTTATCCACGCCGAAAACATTGAACTTTGAGCGTCTGCTGGAGGCATCAAAACGGCGCGCTCAGCACCGGGATAGAAAATGCCAACCGTTTCATCCAGAAGAGGTCATCGAAGTCGGTGTTTTTGGTGCCGAGATCTCAGGTGTAGGGGTCCGGCTACATTATTGCACCCCCTGTAAATAAAGGCCGGATCGCGATTTCTCCTTGATTTTCTCTTCTTGCTGCCTCCGATGGCATTTGCCGACGAATTGGATGGCACCCGTCAAGGCTTGGATGGAGTCAATTGCCATGCATCTTCTGATAGTGTGCGCGAGGCCGTGTCAGATTATTGGCTCTTTCGTGGACGCCTTCGACGTGTCACCGGTGATGAATGTACTGCTCGCGGGGTCGCTTTGTTCCATCGTATTTTGCCGGCGCGCGCAGATAGTTTGCACGGTTATGCGTGCGTCGTGGCGTCTTCGCTATAGAGTTTCGAAGAGGCCTTAACGTATCTCACCATCATCCGCATGTCGGCGATGCGCTTGCCGTTCTCGTCATCGATGTGGCTGTCGTACCAGAAGTGTTCGGTTTTCGGGCTTTGCCCGACGGCCAGAACTTGTCCCTCGCAGCGGTAGGGTACATCGACAAGCATAGGACCGTTGACGTAACGCATTTCAATGGCGCCGAACATGCCGACGACGGGGTGAGGATTCCGCTCGGCCACCCATGCCCTTGAAGGATTGGCCAGCGCATCGACAAAAGTCACCGGCGAGGCCACGAGTCCGCCCCAACGCGAAGCGTCCGTGTACCACGGCATCATTTCCGTAATCACCTGAAGCCGTTCCTGGTGATATTCGGAGGCGACGGAAGTTTCGATGGTGGGAAACGTGTCGCCGGGATGCACATCCTTCAAGATGCGAAGTTCGCCCGGTGGGAAAGGACTCAAGTCGCGAATGCGCAGGGCCGTAAGGTCGTTCGGCGCGCCGATACCCGCCGTACCTTTTCCAAGCACAGTGCCATCTGGCCGTTCGCCGAAGGTCTCCACCTGGCACGAGTCCCGATCCCCCGCCGATCGTTCGGCGACGGCACGAACTTCCTCGCCGTCGAGAGTCGCGTTCACAAAATACAACGAGAGATTTCCCCGTTCGAACCAGGCCTCGCCAAAAGCCTCCAACATGACGGGCATAAACATCTCCATATGGATCGAGCCAGCGACTAGGCCACCGCGAAAGCCGAGCTTTTTAGCATCCTCGTTGTTATGAATATTGGTCCGGCTCTCGGAATCGATGTTGACGGGGGTGCGCCACGGTCCGATGATTCGACTGTCGGCAATCTCGTTCTCGGTGGTCATGTCCGCTCCAATCTTGGATTAGCCTAGTTTGGCCTCGCTTGAAGGGCGCGAAATCCAGTCCATGGCATCCACAGTATGAGAATCTGCACAATAGTCTTGAGAATAGGGCATGGATAAGATGGAATCAAGCGTCGGGCATGGGCATCCGCACTCCTGTCCCTACCGAAAACTCCATCCAGTCTTTGT
>CAYNZS010000298.1:0-4765 GCA_964401695.1 uncultured Nitrospirales bacterium | reverse complement strand
AACACCGAGTGGCATTTCTCAATCCAAATGAAGCCTTTTACCACGGGCTGCTAACGTTCCAGAGAGACCAACATGAAGAGCTGGCGCGAACCGACCAAGGGCGTTGTCTTCGCCACGATGGCCTTTACCTTTTGGGGCTTCGTGCCGCTCTACTACCGGTTTGTCTACGAGCTTCCGCCTCTCGAAATCCTGGCCCACCGCATTGTCTGGACCATCGTCGCCATCGGGATCGCCTTGCTCCTTTCCGGGCGGACCCGCGCGTTCCTCGCTGTGTTTCAGCAACCGAAGACCTTGGGGTATCTGGCGATCACATCGCTCCTGATTGGGGGAAATTGGCTCGTGTTCACATGGGCCGTTCTGTCCGGCCACGTTCTCGACCTCAGCATGGGCTACTTCATCAACCCTTTGTTCAATGTTGTCTTGGGTGTGGCCTTTCTAAGAGAACGCCTTCGCGCCGCGCAAATCGCGGCTGTCGGGCTGGCCACATGCGGCGTTGCCTGGCTGGTTGTCACGACGGGATCGCTGCCCTGGGTTGCGCTCGCGCTACCCGCGTGTTTCGGAACGTATGGACTCGTGCGCAAGAGGGTGGAAGTGGATAGCCTCAATGGACTGTTGATCGAAACGCTCTTCCTGACCCCCCTCGCGCTCGGCTACATTGTGTATCTCTCGGTGAACGGTTCGGGAAGCTTCGGAGCCGACAGAAGTGTCAGCGGGCTCCTCTTGCTGGCCGGCCCGATCACGCTGATCCCTCTCGTTCTCTTCGCGGCGGGCGTGCGCCGGATCAATTATTCGACCGTCGGATTCCTCCAATACATCGGGCCGTCGATTTCCTTCGTTCTCGGCATCTTTGTATTTCGCGAAGAATTCGGGTCGGCGCAGTTCGTAACCTATGCCCTGATCTGGTCGGCGCTCGCGGTGTTCACGGTCGAGAGTATTGCGTTCACGCGCAGGCAACTTCCCGAGGCGCTTGGAGGAGCGTCTTCCACAAGCGCGGGCTAGAACAAACCCCCCTCCCTAAACCAGGGAGGGGATTAATCGCTCGATACGCCAGAAGCCCAATGACATGGAGATACTTCGCTTCGCTCAGCATGACGGATAAGATGGAAACAACATGAATCAATACACTAGATGTGCGCGCCGTTCGCCAGAAGCAATTCGGCCAGCTCCGTGTAGTCCATCATTTGCACGGTCTCGAGTTGGCTCAAACCCGTCATATTCGTATCGACCAAGTCAACGTCGGTGCCTCGGTTGATGAGTAGTTTGGCCATCTCGACCGAACCGCTTACACAACACCAGTACAAGGGCGTGAGGCTATTTTCGTTCAACTCGTTCACATCGGCCCCCTCTTCAAGCAGGCGCTTGAGATCGCCGAACTTCTTGAGCCGGGACGCTTCGTGAATGGGGGGGGCGTTCCTGGGGGCAGCTTCGTCAGCACGGGTTACAAAGGCCATCAACGCGTTCGACGCGGGGTGATCGGACTTCATCATGCGCATTAGAGGCGCCTCGCCAAATCATCCATTTCGTCCAGCCAGTCTTCAGTCATCCTATAATTCCTTCCATCTTGGACCGGGCCCCGCACCCAGTCGGCGCCGCAAAATCAAGAGCGCGCATTCGCCTGAAGTCTTTCACGCCAGTACACACATTTCACGCGGATGCGTCGAAGTAGAGAATTTTAGGGGAGCCGTGGCCTTGACGCCCGCGTCAACGCTTCCGTGCTATTCGTGCCGCAAGGCTTCTACCGGGTCCATGTTCGCGGCCCGCATGGCGGGATAGATCCCGAATATGACACCTACAAGGGCCGATATTGAAAAGGCCAGCGGCGGCGACCAGAATACGATGATCGTTTCCATGTCGGCGAAGGCCTCGATGAGGAACGGGATCGTCACGCCAAGGATTACGCCCAACGCTCCGCCGACCCCGGACAGGATGACGGTTTCAATCAGAAACTGGGTGATGATGTCGCGCCGCTTGGCCCCCATGGCCCGGCGAATGCCGATTTCCCGTGTGCGCTCGGTGACGCTTGCCAGCATGATGTTCATGATGCCGATGCCCCCGACCAGTAGCGATATGCCCGCGATAGTTCCCAACACAATGCTGAACATCTGCTTGGTTCGCTTGGCCTGCTGCAACAGAGTCAGCGGCACCGTCATTTCGTAGTCTTCCTTCTTATGGTTCCGCTCCAAATCGACCTTGATGATTGCGGCCACATCGGCGACTGCGTCAAGATCGCTGACCCGAACCGTAAGCTCGTGCAGTTCGACCCGCTCCGCGTCGACACTGCCGCTGCGCCGCCGTATGATCAGTTCGCCAAACCGGATTTTTGCCGAGGATAAGGGAACAAACATCTCATACTTGCTCGATTCCGATTCTCCGTTCGGCTCTTCTTGCTTAGCTTGCGAGGCCTTCGCTTCGGGTTCCACGATACCGATCACGCGGTAGTAATCACTTCCGACCCGCACCTTCCCTCCTAGGGGATCTTCGGCAGGAAACAAGGCCCTGGCGGCGTCCGCACCCAGTACGCAGACATTCGTCTTCGCGGCCATCTCCTGCTCATTGAAATAACGCCCCCGCACTATTTTCCGATTCTTCATCTCCGGGTACCACGGCACGGTGCCCCTTATCGTGGTATCGACTTTATGGCGCGAATGCCAAACGAAACTCGGAATCTCGCGAACAGGGACGATGATGCTAATGCCCGGAATGGTCGCGCGAAGGCGGTCAACGTCCTCATATCGGAGGCCGTATTGGCTTACGTGCTGCGTTTCGGTGGAGGCCTTTTGTCCTTCAGGCGGCTTGACGCTTCGCAGGATAATGTTGTTGCTGCCGAGGCGCTTGATCTGCTCCTGGGCCTCGTGGCTGGCCCCTTCGCCGACCGCGAGCATGGCGATGACCGAGCATACCCCGAAAACAATGCCGAGCATGGTCAGCAGGCTGCGGAGCCGGTGGTTCCACAGGCTCTTGAATCCCAACTGAACCACACCCTGGGTTCGCAGTAAGTTCCGCTTAATAGCGCTATGGGAGGACGGGATTCTGTCCCGGTTATTATGCATCTTGGAGAATGAAATCCTATTGACCCGAACTGGGCCGCCCGATCGCGGGGCCGCGCCTGGCGAGCTTGCCTGCGGGTCGTTGGAGACTTGGTTGGACTAATCCGAGCGCGAGGTTATGCCTTCAGGCGTCGCGGGCTTCTGGATCTTGGCTGCAGCGGGGCCTGCCTTTTCCTCGTCTTGTTCCGAGTCCGGCTCTTCGGTATCGGCGTTCTCCCTGGACAGGGGGCGAAGATGTACGCGCTCCCCCTCCTTCAGCCCGGAAGTCACGATAATGAACTGGTCGTTGAACTCGCCCGTTTCGACGACGCGCCGTTCCGGCGTACGGCCGCCATTGGCGACGTAGCAGAACCGTTTCGCTCCCTCCGACTGAATCGCTACAATCGGTATGTAAAGGACATCCGAGAGCGCGTTAATCTGAATTTCCGTTTCCGCGGTCATGCCGGGCTTCAGCCAATCGTGGAACCCATCGATTCGTATGGTGACGTCGTAGACCTTCAAATCGGGGTTCATCTCGCGATCTTGTGAATTGGCCAGAGGGGACACTTTGTCAACGACTCCCGCGAGCGGCCGATCGGGGTAGCCTTCGATGAGGATGTACGTCGTTTGCCCTTTCTCTATGGAACTGATATCGGATTCGTGGATCTTGACGAGGACTGTCATGGTATTCATATCGGGAATCGTAAGGATGGTTTGCCATTGACGAATGGCTGCCCCCTCCTTGATATGATCGCCGCCCCACTGGTGCTTGTCTACGCCGCCATACACGACCAAGCCCTCGCGCTTGGCCACGAGGACGGTCTTCTTCAATTGGCGGTTGGCTTCATCGAGCTCCTTCCTGCGGCGAGCGACGTCCTTCTTCGCCCAATTCAGCCGAGTCTCCATGCCCACCAAACGGGAAATCGTCTCTTTGTTTTTGCGGACGTAATGGCGAAGCGATTCCTCATAGTCGGCCAGCCGCTTCTCCGCCTCTTTGGGAAATTCGTAGCGAAGGAAGAGATCTCTGGCCGTTTCGGCCGCTTTGGCCGCAAGGCGGCTGTTCTCGACCTGCATTTCTTCGGTTTCAAGCTGATTCCGGTTGACAAAATCCCGCGCGAAAAGACGCCTCGTACCTTCGAGCTCCGTCTCATCGAGCTTGAGTTTCCGCTTCGCCATGGAGACCCGATCATCGAACTCAAGCAGCTTCTGCGACGCTTCGCCATCGCCCAGTTTATCCGGGCTCGCGTACTGTTGAAAATCCACTTCCGGAATCTGGCTCATCACCGTTTCCACTACCAGATCCGCCGGTTCTTCGGGAACTTCACCCGAGCTGTCGTCGAGCGACATCTCGACACCGGCTTGCGCCCCAAGGTACGTGCCCGCGAGCCGCGGAACTTCGGAGGCGGATGGGTCCTCCTCCTCTACCTCCTCGATCTCCTCAAGGTCCGAGTCTGGCAGATCCAGCCCGGCGCTATAGCTGCCGCTTGCCTCCCCGGAGAGTATGAGCCTCTCCAAGTCCAATTCATCGAGAATCTCGTTGGACGCCTCCACGCCCATGTACTTCTCGAAATCCATGTGGTCAAATTTCTTCCGCAGTTGCGCTTGCTTCATCTGGCTGTCACGCTCCAGGGTATGGATCTCTATCTCCATCTCCACCCGGCTCAGATTGGACGCATCAGCTTGGTAAGCGAGTTGGTCATCGACTTGCTCCCTCTCCAAGTTCTCCCGGTCAAGTTCCA
>CAYNZS010000297.1:0-4768 GCA_964401695.1 uncultured Nitrospirales bacterium | reverse complement strand
CTCGGGAATCACCAACAAGAAAAGGGGACGCCCTTACCCGCCGGCCCTAAACCAATAAGTCATGCCTATTGCACTTAGTATATGAATCCGAACCGTATACATTCAGGTTGTAACCGATGCCATGGGCCTTTTGGCAAGGCGGCGAATCTTGTTTCGTGTTTGTTAGCCGCCGTATCTCCTTCGGAGAAATATCGAGTGGTCAAGTTGACCGGGGGAATCGCTTGCTAATGTTGAGTCTTCCGGTCGAAGAGATCCTTCACTTCGTTCAGGATGACGTGAAGGGAGTTGGCTTTCTAGAACAGATAATGGCCGCCAATTGCGAATCGGTCCGATAGCCCGGATATCTCACGGGGCTAGGAGAAAGCGGGCCACTACATCCCCCTCGTTCCCCCTTCAAAGGGGACTCTGTGCGTCTTGAGTTTCTCTGTGCCTTCCGTGGCGCAGGGGTGGCGCTACGAGGCCGCCTTCTCGACGAGGCGGCCGCCTGCGAGGAGCGTATCTAACTCCGCGCGCAGCTCGTCGGAAGAATTGTGACTCACCCCGACGTACACGGCTTGGACCAACCCGTCCTTGTCGATGAGGACGGTTTGGGGGATGGGGCCCACTTTGTAGACGCGGCCCACCTGAAACCCAGGATCCAGGGCAACGCGCAGTTCGACCCCGATGTCACGCATAAACGCGCGCACGTTGGCCGGATTTTCGGCCATGTTCACGGTGTAGAAGCGCACTCCCTTCTCTTCATACTCTCTGGCGATTTGCTCAAGGATTGGCATCGTGACCAGGCACGGTCCGCACCAGGTCGTCCAAAAATCGAGTACTACGATATCGGAGCCTCGATGGTCGGACAGCCGAAACGTGTCGCCGTCCAACAGTTTCAACTCCAAATCGGGAGCCATCTTACCCACGAGTGGATGCACAGGGAGCGGGACAAAGGCGAGGTAAATCGCCGCGACAAGCAAAAGGCCCGTCGCTATGAGAAGTCCCTTATTCATAGCAGCCTTTCTTGAGTATCTCGAGCCGGGGCGGCTCCGCAAGAAGAGCGTCTTATCTATTACACTCTCGGAACGTCGAATCATTCCCTTTGCTGTTCAGACCGCTTGTTCGTGGTTCTCACTTTTTCGGCGGGGGGCAAGCGGGTGTCTCGTACGAGACAAATGACGGGCAAGATGCCGGCCCTCCCCTTTTCAGCGCCTTTGAGGATTCGAAGGAACATGAGTATCGGCCTTCGAGCCACCTTTTTGCCCTTCTGCGGCGCACAAGCTAACCGGGCTAATACCACTTCATCGCGTCGCAGCCATGGAGCGCCAAGACTCAGTTCATATCGCCGATGTGCTGCTGCGTGTGGCGCATCGTGTAGAGCAATTTAGCGAGAGATGTGGCGCCCGTCCATGGGTGCAAGGTCTCTGGCGCGGCGAAATCCTCTTCGGACTTAGATTCCAATTGTTGAAGGGCCTGCTTGCGCACATCCTCCAGATATTTGCGCATATCGTCGGGCGAAGAAATCTTCTCGGACTTGGGGTTCTGCTAATCGACGCCGAACCGGCGTCCTCGCTCGAACTCCCCGGCGGATTTCTCGCCCAAGTAGAACTCGAAGGTCTGCAGAACGTGAGTCATCCACTGCCAGATCCCTTTCATCCGCTGATCGGCACAGCGCCACGCCTCATCGTTGACGCACGCGAATAGCGAATCCAAAGTAGCGAACTGCCTCGTGAAGTGGTCGATTGTCTCGGTTCTCATGGTAGCCGCCTCCTCTATTCAGGTTTGGGTCCACGGCTAGATAATGCCAGCAAGACGAGTTGAAAACTACCCCTATCGTCATAGCGAAGGGGCCTCCGTCGACTGCGGCGACCCACTCGCCACCCAACCAGCGCCACGCCTGCATTGTAGTCAGGTGGAGCGTTTCGAGGAAGACAAATCCAACGTCGTCAGCGCATTCAAGTCGGCGCTATCGAGCGGGGCGTCGGGTATGCCGAAAAGATCTCTCAGGGCCTCTTCAAAAGCCTGCTCCTGAAAGAGGACGGTTTCGGCGGCGATTTCGCTTCTCGTTAGGAAGGAAGACAGAAACGTTAGGCAACATGTGTGGATAATCCGGTCCCAAACTTTCATCGTCGTCCTCCCCGTACTGACTGTCTACTCTAACACTTTTTCGACGTGACATTCGCCGTGAGCAGTTGCCATTCCAGTGGTGTCCAAGCTCACGAGAAGTCTAGGCTGGACATTCCGCCAATTCACAGAGTATGATGAGGTCAGGGTTCGAATCTCTGAAGACGTACCGTTCGGCCAGAGCACCGTACTGAACGGGGAGGAGGTAGTAGCCGCCCAGGAAGGCAAGTCTGGGAGTTAAACTACAGCTTCGTCCGAATTACCGAGGGCGATCGCGGCGTTGCGCGTCATGCCCGAATGTTTGGCCCTGCGGATGGCGGTTCCCTCGAACTCGCGATTGAAGGCTCCTTCATCCATGGAGAGTAGCTTCGCCAGGTTGGGGTTCACGTGTCCGCGTCTCGGGAGAAAGTCCGTTGCGTTCGTCTTAGTTGCGAAGCGATTCCACGGGCATACTTCCTGGCAAACATCGCAGCCGAAAACCCAATCGCCGTGGCCTTCATGCAGCGCCTCAGGCACGTCCCCCCGGTTCTCGATCGTCTGATACGAGATACACCGGTTGGCATCCACTACATACGGTTCCACGATGGCACCCGTCGGACACGCCTCAAAGCAAGCGCGACACGTCCCGCAGATATCCCCCGCCGGTTCGTCCGCGTCCAACTTGACAGTCGTGATAACGGTGGCCAGGAAGAACCAGGACCCCATAGTACGCGTCAGCGCGAGGCTGTTCTTCCCAACCGAACCGACGCCCGCGCGGGCCGCCCACGTTCTTTCCAAGACGGGGCCCGTATCTGTGCTACAGTAGGATCTTGCGCCGTCCTCACATCCGTCAATGAATTGGGAGAGCCGCCGCAATGGTTTTCGAAGCGCGCGGTGGTAGTCACGGCCCCAAGCGTACCTGGCAATGCGGCCCTCGCCCGCTTCTTGCTCGGGGCGTGGCGAATAGTAGTTTCTCGCGACTACAACCACGGACTGTGCGCCCGGAAGCTTCAATCGCGGATCCTGGCGAATCGCAGGGGCTTTCGCGATCCAGTCCATTGTGCTATGGTAGTCGCGCGAGAGCCATTGGCCCAGATTTCCTTCGGGATCGACGAATTCGGCTCGGGCGATTCCACACCTGTCGAAGCCTAGGCTTTCGGCCTTTTCCTTCACCATGGCTGCTGTTGGCAGGCTCAACGTAGCTAAGTCGCGCATCATTCTGGATTTCGTCCTTCTCAAGGAGGATACATCGATGATACCACGATAGCCATGCCCACGTGCCATTCTCTAGGAATATTCCCGGTTGATCTGTTAGTGTTCAGGTGATACTATTCCAGTGTTGGGAATATTCCCGAGATTCCATGGGGATTGTCGTTCCTTCAATCGATACGCCTAAACGATTCAAAGAAATTACGGCTTGACGAATTCTACGGACAATGAGGCCCCCGCCTGGACCGTCATGGATGACGAAGACAAGAAGACCAATAATCGGAGGGACGAGGCCTTCGACGAATTGGTTCTTTCGCATATGGACATGATGTATGGGGTGGCTATGCGCCTCACGCGCAATGTGACGGACGCCCAGGATCTGGTACAAAACACCGTTCTCAAGGCGCTTCGCTTCCATAATCGGTTCAAGGAGGGGACGTACATAAAGGCGTGGCTGCTGACTATCCTACGCAATACCTTCATCAACGAATACCGCAGGAAAGTTCGGCGCCCTACGTTCGTCGAATTATCTGGAGTTGAGCCAGCGCCCAGTTCGGGCCCCGACCCCGAAGTGCAGTACGATCCGGGCAGCACCAAATACGGCGACATCCTTGAACTGCTTGACGACGAGGTGCGCGCGGCGATCGAAAGCCTTCCCGAAGAGTTTCGCCATGCCGTGATCATGGCCGACATGGAAGACAAGTCGTATAAGGAAATCGCCGACGTTATGAAGTGTCCGTTGGGCACGGTCATGTCACGACTGTACCGGGGCCGGAAGCTCCTCCGGGAACAGCTTAAGGACTACGCCCAGTCGCGCCACGTTCTTGACGATAAGGGCTGATCGGCGCCGCGGGCTAGACGAGGGCGTTGATGCGGAGGCGGCCGCCGCTATCGGTAGAGGTTACGGAATTGGTCGCTGCGCCGACGGCGCCAAATTGAAAAGCTTCGCCCCCGATTTCGACGGACGCGCCGGTGGGCTCGGCCGGCTCCTCTCCCCGAATTTTTGCCAAAGCCACGCCGGCTGCTTCGTTTATATCGTTGATGAAGTTCCGAGCCTGATTGGTCACGGCGGCGACAGATTGTTCCGCGCACGCGGCGGCTTGGGCGCGTGCGGCCTGTTCGGAGCGCGCTTCGCGCTGGTCGGCGATTTGCTCGTTGAAATTGGCGCCCTCTTGGGGCAGGGAAGGCACAACGCGGCGCGCTGACCACAAGCCGCGGTCCAAAGCGATAACGGCCGCGCTCGGCCCGGAGAGAGTCCCTTCGCCGAACCAGGCACGCACGGTCGCGCGCTCAGGCCGCGCGAAGGGATTCGACCGGTCGCCGTCCTCCGAGTCGATTGAAAAACCGATTCGCGGCGGCGATGCTGAAACTCGTTCAGTCCGTTGAAACTGCGGCGCGATCCGCGCGGGCTGAAAGAATCCCAGACCCATCTTCTACAGTTGGGCTCTGATTTTGCCTGATTTTACGTTGTAAGTCC
>CAYNZS010000296.1:0-4850 GCA_964401695.1 uncultured Nitrospirales bacterium | reverse complement strand
CAAGGTAAGAGAGTAGCTCGAATCGCTCGCCAGATGTCCAATGCGGCGGCGGATAGGGGCGTTCTGACGAGACTTCTTTCGCCTTCCGTAACTGGCGGCACGGCCTTGCCTTACCACCTCCTTTCCGCGACCGAGAGCGTGTCCGAAAAGCAGTATTCATCTCGCCCGAGGAAATCTTCCCGGAGGGAATAGCAATCCTTGCCTTCGGCGTTTTATCCCCATGGCACGTCGCTTAAGAGGACTGCCGTGGTCAAGGCCTCGCGCCTAAGAGAGACGCTGGAGCGGTTGTGCAGACGCTTCCCCGGCGCCACCGTGATTCTTGATCTCAGCAACAAAGCCGCTCCGATGGCAGCCATCCAATGCCTGTGCCGACAGCCCGGCGACCCCAGTTGTCGATGTCAGTGCAAGCACGATTGCGACAGGCCTGTTGTCAGTGTGATATTTCGGCCCGGCGCGAATCCAGTACCCGAAAATTTCACCCATGCGGCATTGGATCATCTCTATGGGCATGCGAGCGACGATCAAACGGACGACGAGAGAACACGCTATCAGCGTCTTCGCCGCCAGCACGGTTACCGCAGTCCCGCCAAACATCCTTCTTAGCATGGAGCGGGATTGGGGGCCTGGATGAACTCGGTTATCGGCCAGCGGAGCCGGGGATCTTGGCGATGCCGTCGATTTGGTCTTGTTCCATGTGATGGAGTAGTTGGCGGTTTATGTTTGAGGCGAAGGCTGGGCCTTGGTAGATTAATCCGGTGTAGGCTTGGATGAGGGACGCGCCGGCCTGGAGCCGTATATAGGCTTCTTCGCCGGAATCTATTCCGCCTGCGCTGACGAGGATGGTCTTGCCGTGGAGGGCTTCAGCGAGGGCTTCGAGAACGCGGAAACTCTTGCCGCGGATGAGCCTTCCGCTGATGCCGCCGAAGTCTCTGGCGTCTTTGCTTAGGGCGTAGTCGATGCTGGTGTTGGTGGCGATGATGCCGGAGGCGCCGGCCTCGACGGCTACGTTGGCGAGCGCGACTAGGCTCTCGATATCGGAATCGGGCGCGATTTTCAGGAAGAGCGGCTTAGGGCATGTGGCCGTCGCGGCCGAGAACAGTTTGCCGACAAATTCCTCGTTCTGGAAATCACGGAGTCCGGGTGTGTTCGGGGAGGAAATGTTGACGACGCCGTAGTCCGCCACTGCGTCCAGCGCGCGGATGAGGCCGAGGTACTCTTCTAATGCCGCATCTTCGGAGGTGTCCTTGTTCTTGCCAACGTTCAGGCCGACGGGCACGGGAAAGGGGGCGCCGCGCTTGAGCCTGGCGACGGCGGCGTCGAGGCCCTCGTTGTTGAAGCCCATGGCGTTTTGCAGGGAGTCTTCGCCGCTCAGCCGGAAGAGGCGGGGACGTGGGTTGCCGGCTTGCGGCCTTGGCGTGACGGTGCCCGCTTCGACGGAGCCGAAGCCGAGGGAGGCCATGGCGGGGACAATGGCGGCGTCTTTGTCAAAGCCGGCGGCCAGGCCCATCGGGTTCGGGAAGTTCATGCCGAGGAGCGTCTGTTCCAGGCGTGGATCGCGAACTCGAAACCGCCGCGCCGCCATGTTGAGCGCGCCGGGCGTTCGCTGCATGGTGCGGAGGAAACGCAAGGCGAGGAGGTGGCTCGTCTCGGGATCGAGGGAGAACAGAATGCGCCTCAACAATTTGTAGCTATTCTGCCGCATGGCAGCCCGCCGGGAGGGGTGATTGAAAATGGGATGGCGCGCCGGTTTCGACGCGGGTGCGCCGCACTACCGCCTGTCCAACGCGAGTTGGTTTTGGAGGAGATTGAGCCCGACGCGGACGCGTTCGGCGAGGACTTCGCCTACGCCTTCGACATGGACTAGATCTTCTTTTGGGGCCCTCATGATCTGCTGGAGATTTCCGAATCGCTGGACGAGATTTTCAATGATCTGGCTGCTCAACCGGTGCGTTTGCGTGAGGACACGGTAGCCTCTGGGCGATAGGTAGGTGTCTATGCTGCGAAGGTTTGTGCTGTATCCCAACAGGTGCGCGATGCTTCCCAAGTTCAACAGTTCCTGCCGGTCCAGTTCGGAAAGATCCTTGCGGGCCTTGCGGAAGGTCGTCTTGTCGCGATAGTAGTCCTGAATCACCAGTTCGGCTTCCTCGACCGGCATAAGCAGTTCGTTCATCTGAAGTTTCACCAGGCGGCCTTCGTCGCCTAGTTGCAGAATGTAGGGATCCATCTCGCGTCCGATGCGCGCCACCATCTCGCAACGCTGAATGACCTGGCAGACATCGAAGATGGTCACCATATCCTGAAACTCGCGCGCAGTGAGTTCGGCCATCTCGGAGTCGAGAACGACGTTGAACTTCTCCATCGTCTGCATGGCTTGGTTGGCCTTGTTCAGCAGAGTCGCGATGTTGTCGAGTTGATACTTGCGCTGGTGTACGTAGAGCGTGACGCTCGAGCGCCGTTCGGATACGGCTATCACCATGCATTTCGCTTGGGCCGCCATGCGTTCGGCCGCGCGGTGCCGAGTGCCGGTTTCGTTCGAAGGGAGGCGGCTGTCGGGCTTAAGGAAGCGGTTCGCCCACAAGATCTTCGAGCCGTCTCCGTTGAGGATGATCGCGCCGTCCATCTTGCTGAGTTCGAAGATCAACTGGGGGGTCGCGGCTTGCTCGAGGCGCACACCCGCTTCGGAGAGGTCGGACAGACGTTTCGGCGGACCGAAACAAAGAAGCGCCCCGTTTCCGCTTTGCAGGATGGTCGAGATGGCCACGCGCAACTCGGTGCCCGGCGAAACCATCTTGAGCGCGTCGAGAAATATCTGTTGTTGGGTCTTCGTTCCCGCCATTCACAACTCCCCAGATAATAGATTCAGATAGTTTACTGTGAAATACCTTGCTCTATAGCTTCCAGAATGCTTGTAGCGGAAAGCGGAATCACGAAGCCGGCATCCGCGTCGGCCGCGCATCCCGCTGGTAGGATACACTTTCCGAAGCCGAACTTCGAGGCCTCCTGAAGGCGTTGGCGCGCCATGTCGACGGCGCGGATTTCGCCCGCGAGCCCCACTTCTCCGAAAACGGCGGTTCCCTCCTCGATGGGGATGTCGCGAAGGCTGGAGACAAGGGCCAGGGCGATGGCCAGATCGGCCGCGGGCTCCTCGAGGCGAACGCCTCCTGCCACGTTGACGAATACGTCTTTGTCGGAGAAGGGCAGTCCGCCGCGCTTCTCGAGCACAGCGAGGAGCAGGGAAATGCGGTTCTGGTTGACGCCGGTGACGGTGCGGCGCGGCGATGCCAAATAGCTTTCGGTGACGAGTGCCTGCACTTCGACGAGCATGGGCCGTGTCCCCTCGACGCTAGGTATGACGACGGAGCCGCTGATGCCCTCGGGCCGTTCGCTCAGGAACAGGGCGCTGGGGTTGGCCACTTCAACTAGTCCCTTGCCGGTCATCTCGAACACGCCGACCTCGTGGGTCGAGCCGAAACGGTTCTTTACGCCACGCAAAATGCGCAACGCCTGTTTGCCTTCGCCCTCGAAGTAGAGCACGGTATCAACAAGGTGTTCCAGAACCCGCGGCCCCGCGATGGAACCGTCTTTCGTTACATGGCTTACGAGGAAGATTGGCACTCCGTTGTCTTTCGCGATACGCAGGAATACGTTTGCGCATTCGCGCACCTGGCCGAGGCTTCCGGGCACGGAGGAGAGATCGGCGTCGTACATGGATTGGATGGAATCGACGATCACGCAGGCGTAATCGTCCGAATCGATCTGTTTTGCCACGGCGTCCATGTTCGTTTCGGTGAGCAGGAGCAGCCTGTCGTCAAGAGCGTCCAGGCGTGTGGCGCGGAGGCGCGTCTGCGCGAAGGATTCTTCGCCCGAAACGTATAGTACCTTGCCGCCCTGCGCAGCGATGAAATGGGCGGCCTGGAGCATGAGCGTCGATTTGCCGATCCCCGGATCGCCGCCTACAAGAACCAACGAGCCGGCAACGATCCCCCCGCCAAGAACCCGGTCGCACTCGGCAAGGCCCGTCGAGATATGGGCCGCCGACAGCTCGACCGGGGCCGTAACGGAAATGGGTTCGACCTTCCCGCGCGAAGCCGTTTTGCCCGCACGGCCCGTGTTGACGGCCGCCTCCTCGACAATGGAATTCCACTCGCCGCAATCCGGGCACTTACCTGTCCAGCGGGGCGAAACGGCCCCACACGATTGACACACAAAAGTCGATTTGGATTTGGACATGAACGCCGCCAAAGGGTCAGAAGAGAAAGCGGCGAAAGCCTAACACAGGGGCGGGAATCCCGCAAAACAGCTATGGCAAGACGTTATAATTCGAGATCCGACCCAAAAAGTTTCCCGGAATCAAATAATCGCGCCCCAGGCGACCACATGGGCTGCGTGTTTATTGACAGGAAAACCTTCGCTGAGATACTTTTGGAGCTCGACGTGGCCGGGGAGGATCGAGGAGGAGCCGATGTCCTAGCCCGGATATTTCACAGCTTTTCTACTGCGATGGCGGAACAGGTCGCCATGTACAGAACTTTGCGGACGCGTTTACTCCCGGCTTTGCTCATACGCGTTCGCTTGCGTACGCTCGTGCCCGACTCGAATTGCCGCGGCGAAAGGCCGGCGAAGGCACTCAACTGACGCGCCCGTTCGAAGCGGCGCAGGTCGCCCAACTCCATGCGCACGGTTACGGCAGTGGTGAAACCCGCCCCGTGAATACTCTCGGGCAATGCGATGTCCTCGCGGAGCGTTTCAGTTTGCGTGACTTGCTTGCGCGTTTCGGTTTCAAGCGCGGCGATGTCTTTGGATAAATTTCGCCACCGGTTCGGGATTCACAATCGCCGCGCACAACGGCC
>CAYNZS010000295.1:0-4885 GCA_964401695.1 uncultured Nitrospirales bacterium | reverse complement strand
ACGGCTATCTTGAAGAAATCCTGCTGGCCATGTGACTTTTAGTGCGATTGCCCTGCAATTCGTGTGTCGAGAAAGACAGGCGAGTCAGTTTGTGGCCAGTAGCCTTATCGCTCCCAAGTCTGCCTCTCCGCCTGGGGGAAGCGCAACATCCGAAATCTCGAAGGCACCCACGTTTTGCACGGCCAGCTTCGCGGTGTACTCGCCTGGGGGAAGTGATGGGAATTCGAGGTTGCCCAGGGCGTCGGAAATCGCTTGGTCGGGCCACCAGGGGCCTTGGGCGCCATGTTCCAACATGATATTAACCGGGGATTTGAAAATCGGTTCACCTTGCGGATTGTAGACGGTGGCCCGGAGGGACGCGCCTTTCGCCATGACGAAATCCATCTGCCTGGTTTCGCTGCCCGCCGCGGGGAGTACTTCGAAGAAGTTGGTGGCGAAGTAGCGGAAAGTGGGATCCCAGGGGCGAATGTACAGAGTCTGTCCTGTGGGGAATCGCAGTTCTCCGAGGCCCTCGGCGTTGGTGGGGCCGCCGTGAGCGATGGGCCGGTCGAAGGCATTCGCGCTAAACGTCGCGATGGGCATGAGATCAGCAAGTGGGTTGCCATCGAGATCGATGGCGTGGAGCGTTGCTGTGGCCAGGTTCGGCGCTGACGGCGTTTGCGGTTCCTCCAGCGCTGGCTCGGACTTTTCAGTTGCTGTCGGTTCGGGAGTGGCGCCGTCCTCGCCGCATCCAGTGAGGATGAGGACGAGGAGCAGGAGGCCCTTCTTCACGGGGCGTATTCCTGACCCGCGCCGAATTGGACGTCGTAGAGCCGCGAGTAGATTCCGCCTTTGGCCAGCAATTCCTCGTGTGAGCCTTGCTCCGCCACGCGGCCCCCGTCAATCACCACGATGCGGTCGGCCCGCTGGATGGTCGAGAGCCTATGCGCGATCACGACAGTTGTTCGCCCTACGACGAATTTCTCGATGGCCGACTGGATGGCCTTTTCGCTTTCCGTATCCAGGCTCGATGTCGCCTCGTCGAGGATGAGGATGGATGGATCCTTTATGATCGCCCGCGCGATGGCCAATCGCTGGCGCTGACCGCCGGAGAGATTTCCGCCGCCTTCGTCGAGCGGCGTGTCGAATCCCTCGGGCAACGCTTCGATGAAACTGGTGGCGTTCGCCGCCGCCGCCGCCGCCCGGACGCGCTCGTCGGAATACGCATCACTGCCGAAGGCGATGTTGTTCCGGATGGTCTCATGAAAGAGGATGGTGTCCTGGGTGACGACGCTAATCTGGTCGCGCAAACTCGCCAAGGTCACTTCGCGGATATCTGTTCCGTCGACCGTCACACGGCCGCCGGTGGGGTCGTAGAAGCGGGGAATCAACTTGGCGACGGTGCTCTTCCCCGCGCCGCTGAATCCGACTAAGGCCACCATTTCCCCTTTCGCTATCTCGAAGTCGAGTCCGCCGAGGACTTGGGCGTCGCCGTTGTAGGAGAAGTCGATGTGTTCGAATCGGATGCTCTTTTGCAGCGGCGCCAAGTCGGCCGCATTCTGAGCCTCGATCACGTCGGAACGCGCGTCGATAAACGCGAATACACGCTCGGCGCTGGCGACGCTTGTTTGGACCATGTTGTTGACCGTCGCGAGTTTTCGGAGCGGGTCGAGCATCATGGCCAGAAGCACGAATAGTTGCCCAAGTTGCACCGCGTTCAAATGTCCGCTACCGGGATCCACCCGGTTCAGCATGACTTCGCGATGACCGAGCATCATCAGCGCCACCAATCCCAGCACCATGATGATTTCGGTAATCGGGCCGACAGTCGCGTCGGCACGGGCCATCCGCACGAGGTACTTGCGGAGCTTCTTTACTTCGCCGGCGATGCGGGCCCTTTCGTAATCCTCCATGCAAAAACTCTTGACGATCGCGATACCCTGGACCGTTTCGTGGACGACCGAGGCCATGGCCGCTACCTTTTGCAGGGAACGGCGCGCGCTTTTCTTTACCGTCTTGCCCACTTGGGCTATCACGAGCGCGACAAGCGGCATGACGACCAACACGACGATGGTGAGGGACCAACTGATGCTGAGCGCGGCGGCAAGAAAGAAGGCGGCCTTGATAGGTTCGCGAATGACTTTGACAAACACGTTCGCGAGGCCGCGGTTGACCATAAACGCGTCATTCGTGAAGCGCGCGACGACTTCGCCCGTCGTATGGCTGTCGAAGAACCGGTTGGACTGTTCGACGACATTGCCGAACATTTCCTCGTTGAGCCGAACGGAAATACTCGCGCCGATGAGGCCCGCCATATACTCTTGAAGGAATCGCGCTAAGCCGCTGATGAAGACAAGGGCCACCAATAATGCGCAGAGGGCAGCGAGCCCTTTCGTCTTCCCGCCGTGGGCCCATGTAAGGGCAGACTCGAATCGCCAGACGAGATCGAATTTCGCCCAATAGCCCGGTTCACCATCGCTATTCTGTTCCCACTCCTGAAGTTTTTCGGTTACATCGCCGGCCGTCGTCCCGGAATCTTCGTAGAGGAGGACGAGTCCGGTGCCGACGGCGAAAATGATGCTGGTGAAGGATCCCGCGATGACGATGGAAAATACGACCACGAGAGCCAATTGCTTCTTGTACCAAAATGCGTGGCCCAGCAAGCGGCGGTAGACCGCCCACGTTTCGCGGACGCTGCCGTCCGTCTTGTAGTTGTCTTCGTTGCCGTATTCCAAGACGCGGGTCATGGGCGATACCTGGTGCTTTCCGCCGTGTCAGTCGGTCGTCACATCATAGCCGTAGAGAGGAAGGACTCGCTAACTAGACCGGGTGGCGGATTCGGGGGTGTCACGACGCGATGTTATCACAGGCTTTTCGAGCGTATCAAAGGAACAGGGGCGGGTTGGGGTCGCAAGCTATCGATTAGCCAACGGTTGGTTGATAGTTATGCGGCCCGAACCGGCGCGGGTCCTTGAGTTAGCGCGCGAGGTTGAGGCGCGGATGAATGGGCACGTCGCCGGATTCGAGTAGTCTGAGCAGCGTACGCCATCGGACATCGCGAGACGGCTCCTGCCGGTCTCGTCTCGTGGCCGCGCGTTGAGGTCGATTGCGCTTGGTACGCGGCTTCGCAACCGGATGATACACACGGGTCTTGCCGTTCTGCCGCACGGTTATCGGGCCGTTACGCCGGTTCGAAATGCTGATCACGCCGCGGCCCTTGGGTTCTGGAACGTTGACTTTCATCTCTGTTGGCCGCGGATCGGTAGATTCGGTTTGCGCGGGAGCGGTCCGGTAAATAAACGACAGCGCGACCGTAACGGCCGTAGGTGGGGTTGGTTCCGGAAAAGGCGACCACCCCATTCGCCGTCGCGCGGACTTTGGATCTTCTGAGGACCGCGATGTCCAGGCCCTTGTGTTGCCGCCTATCGCTTTCGATCGGGTTTCGGCGCGAGCCGAAGCCGCTCGAGATTACGCGGTCTGCATGAGAGGTGGGCCATGCCGATGGCACGAAGCGCGCGGCGTCGCCGGCCCGGGAAGCGCAGCCGCCCGTGAGCGCCAGGATGCCTGCCGCCGCGCCCAACGCCATGGTGGCGAGCGTTCGCTTCGCGGCCTGGCCATGGGTAGATGAAGAACGCATTCATCTCCTTTGAGTCGGCGAACCGCGGGGCGGACGGATGGCGCCCCGCGGTAGGGTTGTTGCTAGTCACGCGACATGAACAATTGCAGGATGTACCAGAACAGAAGCGCCACGGCGGCGAAGAGCGCGAGCGATGCCGCGACGTGCTGCCCGATGCAATAGGAGTGAATGATGTTGGATGTGGTGTAGAGAATATAACCGGCTGCGAATGCGATCATGACCGCCGTGAAAACGATGCCAAGGCTGAATCCGAACAGGATGCTGCAGACGATGAGGCCCATGGCCGCCAGTCCGGCAACGCCAAGAACGGGACCGAGGAAGGAGAAGTTCTTGCGCGTGATGAAGACGATCGCGGTCAGCCCCGTGAACGTAACCAAGGTGACGATGGCAGCGGACGGAATGACATCGGCGCCGCCGAAATTGCTCGCAAGATACAGAATGGGAACGAAAATGATCGCTTCCGCGAATACATATAACGCCAATCCCATATATTGCATTGAGGGCGACGCGCTGGAGTGGGCCCAAGTGTTTGCAAGCCAACTCATGCCCATGAACGCGCCCAACACGATCAGCCAACTGTATCGGCCCCCGAGCATCGTTTCCGTCATCGCCTGAGCGAAGGGCAGGCTCAGGAGGACCGCCTCAAGCACGATGAATGCGAGAATGGCGCCAAACAGGTGCGCATAGGTCTTGACGATAAACTGGCCGCGCGCGTCGGCGCTCGCCCGGTCGGCGAGTGTGCCCTGCTGGGGCGCAAAGGTTTCGGCTCCGTAGCTCATGGTTATTCATCCTCTTCTTCGGCCACCCAAGGGTGACGCTATGGGGTTGGACCCTAAATACGATCAAAAGGTTTCATATGGGGCGGGGCCGTGCTCCCGGCCTCGACGCTACGTTGGCGGCTGTTTCGAAGCAATTCCTCCAATACAGACTCGATGCCTTTTGATAGAGTTCGACCCATGAAACCCGGGCGGCGTACGAGTCTGCCCACAAAGTTTACCACGAAGGGCACGAAGAGCACGAAGGTTTGGGAACAACCGCTTTGGCGTGGTCTTCGTGTCTTTCGTGTTGAGGGATCTGGCTAGTGGACCGATTCGCAATTGGCGGCCATTATCTGTTCGGGAAATCCAACTCCCAGATCGAGCGATCAATCCCCCTCCCTAAACCAGGGAGGGGGGTTAAATCTGTCATTCTGAACGAAGCGAAGGGTCTCGATACGCTAGCCTAGAGTTTTGCGGTTTCTCTACCGTATTTTGTTGCAAATGGTGGGCC
>CAYNZS010000294.1:0-4934 GCA_964401695.1 uncultured Nitrospirales bacterium | reverse complement strand
TTTATGCGAAGGGAATCGGCCTTTCTCAATAGGGATGGTGAAATATCCGGGCTAAGTCAATCGAGTTGAGGTAATTAGACCGTGTCCGAAGATGGGCCGTTGCTCAAATTGGTTGCGGTTTGGGTCTGGTGACGATAGAATGGTGCGTACAGCTTGGAGGCTGGGTCGGTCGACCCCGCTTCCACCGAACGAAAACAGGGAGATTTGCCCCATGACAACCGCAAGGGTCTTGGCCGTAGTCGCTTTGTGCCTGCTGATGGGTCTCTTATTGGCCTCGCCCACCGACGTGGCCAACGCGCAGTTCGGGTTGGAAACGCCGGAACGAGACGTACCATTGGAAGAAGTGACGAAAACACAAATGGCAATCGCGGCCGGATCTTTCATTGTCATGATAATCGTCGTAAAGTTCCTTTGACGCGCCACTCGGTTGGCCATGAAGTGGCCTATTCCGGGATCGGGACGGCGGAGGAATTGATCGGAGATTTCGCTGGTGAGCGACCGTATTCTCATATTGGACGACGAGCGCAACGTCCTCGACATCTTGGGCCAACACTTGGAGGGCGAAGGTTACGACTGTGACCTAACCGATTCGCCGGTGCACGCCCTTGAGTTGCTCGGCGACGAGGATTTCTCGCTGCTGATCACCGACCTGAAGATGCCCGAACTAAGCGGCATGGAGGTCGTCAAGCGTATAAAGAAATCGGGAAGCGATATTTCGATTATCGTCGTCACGGCCATGATCGAGGCCACCAACGCGATTCAAGCCATGCGCGCCGGCGCCGACGACTACGTTCTCAAGCCCTTCAACCTCAGCGAGATATCCCTCAGCGTGTTGCGCGCCCTCGAAAAACGGGCGCTGATTATAGAAAACCGCGCCCATCAGCAGCAGCTTGAGTCCCGCGTGACGGCGGCGACCGAGGAGTTGGCCGAGGCCAACGACGAAGTCCGAGAAACGAAAGAGTACTTGGAAAGCCTTATTGAAAGTACCCTGGACGCGATCATCACAATTGGTCCGGACGCGCGCGTAGCCTTCGCTAACCGCGGCGCGCGGCACATGACGGGATACAGCGGAGAAGAAATTCTCACCAAAGGGATGGACGAGCTCTACGTGGGCGGTCCCGAAGAGGCGCAGTACGTAACGCGCGTGTTGCGCGCCGACAAGCCGCTTCAGAATTACGAGACCGAACTGACCCATCGTAACGGGTCGGCTATTCCCGTTAGCATGTCCATATCGTTCATCCCGGCCAAGGAGGGCCGACCCACGTCGACGCTTGCTATCTGCAAGGATATCACGGAACAAAAGCGGTTGGAACTAGAACTCAAGGAGATGACGATTCGGGACAACCTGACCGGCCTGTACAACCAGCGCTATTTCTATGACCGGCTCGAGGCGGAAATCGAGCGCGCGCGCCGTCAAGAACGCCCATTGTCGCTGCTCCTCATAGACCTCGATCACTTCAAGTCCTACAACGATTCCCGCGGCCACCTCGAGGGCGACAAGGTGCTTCAGGAGGTGGGCAACGTCATCAGCGAGTGCACGCGCGAACATGTGGACTTTGGTTTCCGGTACGGCGGTGACGAATTCACCGTTATCCTTCCCGAAGCCCAGGCGGATACCGCCCACCACATCGCCGAACGTATCCGCACCATGTTCGAGGAAAAGCGCTTTGATCTGCTGACGATGAGTATCGGCCTGACGACCTACCAAGAAGGGTATTCGGTGCGGAAGTTCATTCAGTTCACGGATTCCCTCATGTACGATGCCAAACGCGCCGGCGGCAACCGCGTGTACGTGTTCGGAGTGGATGAGGCCACCGAAGAAAGCACGGCCACGTGAAGTCTTCGCGCCACCGACAACAGGTGTTATTCCCAGTACGCGTCCGTCAAGGATCCAATCCGGACGCGAATCCTTCGCCCCAACCTCGCGCGAGTTGTAGAAATCCGGTGAAATCCGCAGGCCAACTTCGGAGACCGAAATCATCATGGACGAATTCACGGTCCAGACCAATTCTCACACGGAATTCGTCAATATCGACTCGAAGATCCAAGAAGTTATCGAGGAGCAGGAGATTGCGGAGGGCCTCTGCCACCTATTTGTCCCGCATACTACGGCGGCGATCACCGTCAACGAAAACGCCGATCCTAACGTTTGCGTCGACATGGAGACGATTCTAGACCGCCTTGTCCCCCGGACCGGAGGCTACGCCCACTCCGAAGGCAATTCCGCGGCCCACGCCAAAGCGAGCATGATTGGTTTCAGCGAGACGTTGTTCATCCAAAACGGGCACTTGGCCCTCGGAACCTGGCAGTCGGTCTACTTCTGCGAATTCGACGGCCCGCGCCGCCGCAAAGTATGGGTTCGCACCGCTCCAGGCTAGCCCGGTATGAACCTATCTTCCACCGTCCATGGCCTTATCGTCTGGGCCACGCCTGGCCTCCTTACCTTGGCCGCCGATGTGTGGACCGCCTCCCCGCTTGATCGCGTGTTTCCCGATACTACCGCCTCATCGAGAGCCGCCGCGGAATACCGCCTCTACGCCGCGCGCGGCGAGCGCGAATCGTTTCAGATCGCCATTGAGGGCGGTCGGCGCGGCCCAACCGAAGTCGTCGTCGAAGCCGGCGGCGTCGGCAAACATATAGGGCCGCCCGGCGTTCGGCTCGTGGACTACGCCGTGGGCGGAGCCCCATCGCCCAGGGCGATGGGCTCCGCGATGCTTTGGCCTGACGTGCTGTTGCCCAATTCGCCTTTCGAGGTCGAACCCGGAAGGACCCGCGCGGTCTGGTTAACTTACGAAGTGGGCGAGGGTGCACCTTCTGGCGTTCACAAAGGCGAAGTAATCGTCAGAATGGGCAAGAGGCGTAAACGGACTGTTTCGGTCACCATCGAAGTATTCGATTTTGCCATTCCCAAGTTTCCTTCCTTGAGAACGCACTTCAACCTCGATCGCCGCGCGATTCGAGAGAATATGGCGCCTGAGGAAGACACCTGGGAGACATGGCAATCGATCTACGATGCGTTGGCCGCCTACCGAATATCCTATGCTCTCGCCGATACGCCCGCGGGCCTTCCACTGCCCAAGGGCCTGGAGGTTGACGCCGAGCGCCTCGCCCATCTTGAGTACGCGGCACGTTCCGCCCAGATGAACACCGTAAACGCGGGTTTGCTCGATAGCGTGGCTACGCTCCCCAAGGAGCCATCCTCGCCCGGCGTACAGGATCCGCTTCAAGACACTCTCCACAAGATTCACGGATGGTCTCAGTTGCAAGGCCTTTTGGATCAATGTATTACGGGCGTGTTTCGCATTCCGAATCAACGAGAATGGAACGATTTTCGGACACAATTGTTCCGCATGAAACGCTTAGACAGGCGCTCCACTCGGGTCCTCGCAGGAGAGCTTAGCCCGTTTTTCGAGCGGTATGCCGAGGTCTGGGCCGTGCCTCTCTCGGGATTTCATCTCGGAGGGCACACGCTCCTGCGTGAAGACCGCTCCCTATCCTATGGCCTTGAGTTTCCGCCGGTACGCCTTTTGTCGTCAAACATCGACGTGCAGTTGGCCGCATCGGCCTACGACGGAAGCTTCTTCAGCAAATGGCAATCGGACGACGGACGGCGAGAGTGGCTCCAAATCGACTTTGCGGGCCCGGTGAGCGCAAACAGGATAGGTATCGCGACCCGCGGACCCGGCATCGTCGCCGACAACATCCGAGTCCGAACATCACAGAGTGGCGGGCCGTTAAGTCTCAGCGATGTATCGTGGGAATCTGTTCCGGCCACGAGTCGCTTCGATTACCGTTGGCTCGATGGCACGTTCGCCCGTCCCCGTGCATTCGATAGGCTTCGAATCGACTTTGGGCGAGGTCCCGTTACGGTCTACGAAATATCGTTTGGGCAGAAACCGGTCTATGAGAAATTTGCAGAGGAGTATCGAGTTCAGCCCTGGCTCGACGCGCGCGCCAGAGCCTTTCCCTCGTTCCACATCGACGCTGACTCTGCCGAGTATCGCTTAGGACCGTGGGTGTGTTGGGGTCACGACCTCGACGGGTTCCTCGGTGGGGCACTCAATAACTGGTCCCAAGCGTGGGTGGATGGCGGGGCTACCGATGGCGGCCCGCCGTGGAAGCGGCGTCCGAGAAATGGCCAAGCGTCGCTACCGGAAGTCCTCCTTTACCCAGGGGGATCCCAGATCTTCCCATCCATTCGCCTTGAACTCCTGCGGGACGGGCTGGAAGACTACGAATACTTGCGCGCGCTGTCCGACGCGGCAGAGCAGGACGCGATCGCTGCCGAAGAATTCGGCTCGTTGGTCAGACGCGAATTGTACGATCACGAGGCCGAGCCTGGCTCGCTTGGACGGCACGGCAAGAAATTCGCCGAACGCCGTGTAAGAATAGGGCGTGCGCTTACGGCCCTCGCCAAGGACGCCCGGTGAGCGTAACTAGCCCGGTTATCTTCTTGCTTGCATGTGAGCTACAAATCGCTTGCTAATGTTGAGTCTTTCGATCGAAGAGGTCCTTCACTTCGTTCAGGATGACGTGAAGGGAGTTGGCTTTCCCGAACAGATAATGGCCGCCAATTGCGAATCGGTCCACTAGCTGCGCTTGCGTCTACTTTTGAAAGTGCCCAAAAGTCCCTTTCTTACTCAGTTTTTGCGTTTCTTCTGGGCGAGAATAGCCTGAACGCTCACGGGAAAAGAACGCTGGGCAAGGTGCCACGAGCTCGGTTATCTCACAGCTCTTCTACTGCGACGGCGGATAAGGCCACTCTGACGAGACTCTTCTCCTCTTGTCGCGTCGGGAAGTATCGCGCTCCCCTCCTAAAACAACTGTGAAAGAAACTGTGAAATTGCGGTACAGTTGCAGGCGAGGAAATGCAAGAACCGATGGCGGAGGGTATGGGACTCGAACCCATAAGCCCGTAGGCGCCGGTTTTCAAG
>CAYNZS010000293.1:0-4943 GCA_964401695.1 uncultured Nitrospirales bacterium | reverse complement strand
GTAAAACTCCTTACGGCGATACTTTGGTACAATCACCACATGGTAGAGGCACTCCTATCTCACATGGGCTTGGCTTTGCCAGTCTTTCGTAACGGTCCTCCTTGCTCCCAAGGGGCCCTCCTCAGGGAGGACCGTTTATCATATACCGACGCCGGAACGGCCGAGCCTAATGAATTCTCACCGGCAGAGCCGGTGGCTTAATGATGAGTTAGTACTCGCCGTCCAAGCCGGTCGGACCGATAGTGGCGGTGAATAGCGAACCTACCGGGAGGGCCACGGCGCAAAGGATGGGATCCCCGGTTTGGGCGTCCAGGACTTCGCCGAATATCACGCCCGGACAGATAACATCGGATAGGACGACGACGCCCCGGTCTTCCAACGTCGGGATGGACTCGCATACGGATATCTTGGACAAGAGATTTCCGAGGAGGTCGATAGAGTCGGAGAATCCGAAGCCTGTGTTCAACGCGAGGGGGCTTGCGTCTTCGATAAGATTGTTGGCCACGCCCACTTCGCGGAGGGCGGTCAGATTTTCTAGTGAGGCGAGCGACTCGATTTCGTTGTCGTCGAGATCGAGTATGCGCAGGGCCGCGAGCCCGTTAAGCGGAGATATCTCGGTTAGAAGGTTTTCGGCGACATTGAGCGTTGCGATATTGAGCAATTCGGACAATGAAGAAAGGTCGCTGATTTGGTTACGTTGGAAGACAACCGTTTCTAGCTGAACCAGGGTGGCCAGGGCGGAGATATCCGATATGGCGTTGTCCGACAAATCGATGGACGTGAGATCGAGGCAATACTCGAGGCCCGAAAGGTCCCCGATGCCAAAGGCAACGATTTCCAGTTGAGTCAATCCGACCCCTACCAAGTCGGCATCTTCGATAGGCTCGCCGGAGGGGTTCCCCAACCAAAACGCGCACCTTCGCTTCTACGACGGCAGCCGCGTACGGCAAGGCCGCTACGGACAAGAAAGCCAGTGTGGCGGCAACTTGACCCACGCGCGATAGTTTGAATCGAAGCATGAAAACTCTTCTTCCGAACCCGGTGAGATATTCGGGTTAGAACCGTTTGATAACTACTGGCCGAAGTATATCACGCGAATCATGAGACAGGATTCGAGCCGTCGGGTTGAACGCAGAAAATGGGCGCGTATCACCAGTCTTCGTGGCCTTCGTGGTGAACGTCTTTTCGTTATCGCCACAAGCTCACGTAGATTTTCTGGAGGACAGTCTCATTCTATTCGCGAGGTCTCAGTTCCAACGGCGCAGTTCGAGAGACTCGAAAGCCCGCTGGTACTCGGGCAAGTCGGGGTCGCCTGGCAGGGTCTCCGCGGCCAGGTCCACGTAGGATTTGCCGCGTCTAACGAATTCTTGGACTTGCCGGATGTTGACTCTGCTATCGAGGAGCAGATCGACAATATTCAGATAGACTTTCGCTGATTCGATCTGGCAGATGTACTCGAAGTAGTCGGCGCTGGCGAAGCCTTCGATAGGATTGATCCGGCCGTTCCTCCGGAAGATATGCAGTGCCGTCTGGAATTCGCCTTCCGCTGTTGCCGGACGGAATCGTTCTGGACTGGCCATGAGATAGCAGCGCCCCAAGTAGAAATGGGCGGCGGTATCGTTAGGGTTGTCGAGCAGGTGTTGCCGAAGGAGATCCTTCGCCTTATCCCACTTCTCGTCGAAACATAGGGCTTCGGCCTCTGCCACGAGGTCCCGTTTCGGCTCGGCCGCGCAGGCGGCGAGTAGAAGAAGCAGTGCGCTTGAGGCAACGCATCGCCGCAGCGTCCCGCGAAGTTGGGTCGAAGGGCGCGTCAATTCAGTCCTCCCAGCGTGGTTGGATTCGGAAGAAGGAGGTGTTGGCTCCGACGCGGCAGAACAGCGTAATTTCCGTCGGCTTCTCTTCGGCGAGCCGATGGGAGATGGCTTCGAATTCTTCGAGGTTCGCAAAGGACTCGCCACCTACGCGAAGGATCACCATGCCGGGCCGCAGTTGCGCCTGGTTCGCTGGACTCCCCGATTCGACACGCCGGACTATGACGCCCTGGAGATCTTCGGAAAGGTTGAGCTGGATGCGGACGTCTACGGTGATTTCACGCACGGTAAGCCCGAGGCGTTTGTCTTCGTATTCGCTGGCGTCGCGGGCGGATTTCGGGCGCACCATGAGCGTGACCGTGGATTCGGTAGGTCCGCCGTCACGAATCAACGTGATCGGCAGAGGGGTATCAAGTGGGCTTTCGCTGACCATCTTCGTGAAATTGGCCCATTCCCGATCCAGCTTGGTGGTAATGGGTTCGCCGTTGAACTCCTTGAGCACGTCGCCCATCCGAAGGCCGGCCCTCGCGGCAGGCGAACCGGGCAGCACAGTGCTCACGACAATGCCGCCGCTTTCCTCCAGGCCCCAGTACTTCGCGAGGTCGTCGGTGAGCGGCTGTGTGAAGACGCCCATGTACGCGTCATTTTCCTCGGCGTCCTCCTCTTCTTCGCTCGGCGGATCGTCGATGTGAGCTTGAAAGAGCGAGGTCTGGAAGACGAGCGGATGGCCGCTTCGAGTGTAGAACTCGCCCCCCTCCTGTCTGGTCAGATCGAAGCCGACGACACCGACCGCGCGGCCGTCCGCGCTGAACACGGGCCCGCCGATGAATCCAAACGTGAAGGCTTGGTCCACCGCATACGTCGTGCGCGGTTCGTTGAGAATCGCGCCCACGCGGCGGGTCTGAATCGACCTCGCGAAATCGAGGCTCTGGCTCAGAACGCCAAGGGCGAAGATGGGGTCGCCAAGTTCGAGTGCGTCGTTGCTGTCGAAGGTAGCGTAGGGCAGCTCGATCCCTTCCAGACCCTTGGCGCGCAGGAAACAGACGTTGATATCGCTGGGCTTCGTAAGAAGCGCTCCGTCATACTCCTTTAGCGCGTCGCCCTCGCCGACGGCGATCTTGATGTTGATGGGCCTGCGGTTTTCGAGCGCCATGTGGCCGTGAGTCATGACGAGCCCGTCCGCGGCGACGATGAGCCCGAGCGCGGTGCGGTTTCTGCGCGTCGCTTCGCCGTTCGAGGCGTTGGTGATCTCCAAGGTGTAGGAAACGACGCAGACAGTAGGGCTGGCCGCGTTGTAGCTCGTTTGGATTTGCTGTTTGGAGAGGCCGTCCGAACTGGTTTGCGATGCGACTTCAACGGCCGGGCCGTCCGCCGGGCCGTCGCCATCGGCTTGAGCGGCGGCGAGGGTTGCCAAAATGAGCAAGCTCAACACGCTAACTGCCCTCCTGAACTTCCGCGGACGATTCCTGTTTCAAAAGGACAAAACGCGAGAGGGATCCCTGCTTTACCGTAAGCAAGACCAGAGATTTCTCCTGTTCAACCAATCTGTCGAACATCTCCTGGAACGAGGAAAGGTTTTCAACTTCAAGACCGTCGATCGTCAAGATGATATCGCCCGGCCGCAGTCCTGCGTTCGACGCTATTCCTCCGGGCCGTACGCCAGTCGTAACGACGCCGTTCCGCGATGTAAGCTGGGCCTCCCGGATTACATCGGGCGACAACTCGGAAAGGCTACAGCCCCATTCCTCAAATTCAGATTGTTCGCCGGCGGAGCGGCCCTTCTCGACCGTCTTGACGAGCACTTCTCCAGCCTGAGCGCCGCGGGCAATCGATAGAGTCACTTCATCGCCCACCGAAACTTCCGCGATCAGGTTGCGCACGGCTGTCAAATCCTCTACGAACCGGGCGTGTGTGGGCGTTCCGTTGACCGCGGTCAGGATATCGCCTGGGCGGATGCGCGCTTGGAAGGCCGGGGAGAGCGGGTCCACATCCGAGATAACCACGCCATGTTGCGCCGGGTCGTCCGTCTTGCGCGTCATTTCTTGGAAATCAATGCCGACGGTGCTGCGCGTTACCTTGCCCGTTTCCCTGATTTCTTCGACCACAGGTCTCGCCACGTCGATGGGGATGGCGAATCCCACGTTGTCGGCCGAAGAGAGGCGGCGCGTGTTAATTCCGACTACTTCGCCGCGCAGGTTTACTAGGGGGCCGCCGCTGTTGCCGGGGTTGATGGCGGCATCCGTCTGAATCCAGTTGTTGTACGGTGAAATGAACTGTCCGTCAGCTCCAGCAAGATACCGGTTGGTTACGCTAACGATTCCCATCGAGACCGACCTGGCCAGGCCGTGAGGACTGCCGAGGGCCATGACCGTTTGCCCCGCCTCCAGGCCAGCGCTTGCCCCGAGCTTTACGTAGGGGAGGTCGGTCCGACCGGTATCGAGTTTCAGCACGGCAATATCGGTAAACGCATCCGTGCCCACGACGACGGCGTCCACCTCGCTCTTGTCCCCGAGGACACACCGCACCTGACTGCTGCCCCCGGCGACGTGTTCGTTGGTAACCACGTAACCATCCGGACTGATAATGAACCCGCTTCCCGTGATCAGAACTTCTCGGCGGCGGCCGCGTTGGAACACTTCCTTCACCGGGCGAATATGAACCAGCGCGGGGGCGGCCCGGTTCTTGGCGTGGATGAGCGCATTCTGGGTAGAAATGCCCGTGCTGACGCAGCCTTCGCACAGGATTGCGGCGAAAAGCAATAAAATGAAAGCTTTCTTCAAGGTGACTCCTCGTGCGACCGCCATTGAGAACTCGACCTGCATATGGCGCATTATAGGGAACCCGCTCGGTCAAGGAAAACTTTGGATAGCTGTCCGATTCGGAAGAGGGCCGATCTCAATTTCGTCTCAATCCGACCACATGTCGGATTTTAGTGCCTCAAAGGCTGAGCACTGCGAAGAAGATCGAGAGAATTTCCGGAGTTTGGGAGAGGCTCTGTCGATCGGGGGGGGGGGGGGGCGCACCATTGGGGCCACGGTAGTTATTAGCGGTCGCGAACCCCGAAGAGAACCCACCCCGGAAAATCGGATCAGACGACGTAGGCAGGATTTTTCCCGAAGGGAATTCTGGGCA
>CAYNZS010000292.1:0-4963 GCA_964401695.1 uncultured Nitrospirales bacterium | reverse complement strand
TGCGATGTCCTCTCTTTTTTCCACAATCGCTCGGGAATCACCAACAAGAAAAGGGCTTAGCCACGGTCCTAAACCAAAAAGCCATGCCTGTTGCACTTAGTATACGAATCCGGGTCGCGCGTGTTGCCGTTGTTTCGTGGGCATGAATACCCAGTAACCAACGTACGAATGTGGACCTCGCGCGGCTGAAGAATCGCGTCTGGCCGGGATCGACACAGATTTCCCACGGTATTTGTTGGGAATCTGGATGTGTTTGCCCTGTGTTAGACTCAAAGGATTCGAATGGGGAGCGGCCGCGCGCTTGCAGAGCGCGTCCCTGCGTGTTATAAAAGGTTGTGAGGGCGTTGTGTTTGATGGCCGAGGCCCGATGGGCCCGCGGTGCCGAACTCGGTCAACGGTCTTATCGAGGAGCGACGGATGGGTAGAGAATGTGTGAAGGTGGTGACGGGGCCTTTGCAGGGCCAAGAGTTTCTGATTAGTCCAACGTTGTCGATTGGGAGGAATCCGGACAACGGATTGGTGCTCGACGACGCGCAGGTATCGCGCAAACACGCGGCGGTCGAGTCCACCGACGCCGGTACGCTTCTCAAGGATTTGGGAAGCGGCAATGGGATTTTCGTGGACAACCGGCGTGTCTTGGAGTACCCCCTCACCGACGGACAGGAATTTCGGATCGGCTCGGTGGAACTGAAATACGAAGGCGAGCCGGGCAGCGCTGCGGACTCGAGCCCCGCGGCGAGCGGATCCCGCGTGAAATTTCAGGACACCACCACGGGCACGGTGCAGGCGTCGTCGAGTCAGAACGTGTTTCAGACCATGTTCGCCCCGGCACCGCAAGCGGCCAACACCGACGAACTGCGCGAAACGCAGGAGCGGCTCCTGGCCATCTACGAAGCGAACGAAATTATTTCGAGCGAGAACGACCTGGAAAAACTATTCGTGCGCGTGCTTGAGCAGATTTTTGCGCTCGTACCAGCCAACAACGGCGTCATCATGATGGCGAACGAAGAGACCGGTGAACTCGAAGCCCGCTTCGAGAAGACCGAAGTGGGCGATGCCGAAATTCGCGTAAGTTCCACCATCGTTCGCCAGGCCTTCGAAAACGAGGAGGCGCTTTTGGTTCAGGATGCCGCCGCCGACGAACGTTTCGAGGCAAGCGCCAGCATTATGACGGCGAACATCTCGTCAGTCATGGCCGTTCCACTTGTGCAACAAGGCGAGAAGCTTGGCGTCTTATACGTGGATACGCGCGGCTCGACCGACGCCTTCGAGCATTCCGATCTGGCGTTGCTCGTTGGCTTATCGGGTCCCGCTTCGATCGCCATCAAGAACGCCCAGTATGTGGTTCAACTGGAAAACGACTTTCAGACAACGTTGCGCCTGCTGGCAAACGCCATCGAACTGCGGGACCACTACACTGTTGGCCACACCTGGCGCGTCACGAATTTCTCTGTCGCCTTGGCTGACGAACTGGGCTACGACGAGGAGAAATTAAGAGAAGTCGAGATGGGCGGCGTTCTTCACGACATCGGGAAGATCGGTGTGCCGGACGTGATTCTGAGCAAGCCAGATAGGCTGACGAACGAAGAATACGAGATCATGAAGGTGCATCCGACGAAGGGCGCCGATCTCATGGAGGACTGTAAGAAACTCGAGCCGTTGATTCCTTACTGCAAATACCACCACGAGCGCTACGATGGGCAAGGATACCCGGCCAAGCTCGCGGGTGGAGATATTCCGATCGAAGGTCGCATTGTGGCCGTGGCCGACACCTTCGACGCCATGACGAGCAACCGGCCTTATCGCAAGGGACTTGACCCGGAAATCGCCATCGACGAAATCGAAAAGAACAAGGGCACCCAGTTTGACCCCGTATGCGCCGACGCCTTCATCCGGGCCTACCGCGATGGTAGAATCAGCCATATCCTCCAAGTGCATCTCCAAAACGAAAAGAGTATCGCCTGCCCCTTCTGCAGCACTTTCATTCCCATAGAAGAGGGAGCGGATCTCGGCGACGCGTTCGAGTGCCATGTATGCCATCGCAATAGCCGCTTGGACAAACACAACGAAAATTACGTGGGAGTGTTGCTTACCGAAGTCGGCCTGGCGGCCGCAAGGGAAGCTTAAGCGGCGCGCGGCGCTCCTGCGCGATTGAAGCGGCGGACCGCATCCCGGCCCGCGAAGACTGGCCCGGATTCCACACCTTTCGGACCAGCGCATGCTCCGAACCCTTGGAGGACCTTACTGTTGGCCGCTCCGAAATCCTCGCAATCGAACGGCATTGACCGCCGGATCGCCGTTGCCGGCTGGGCGCTGGCTGCGGGTTTCCTTGTCTTTGCCGGCTCGTTGCACGGAAAAAACGCGGCGCTGCTAAAAAGGATTGACGATATGGAGAGGGCCGATGGCGAGCGCCTGCTTCTCTATGAGCAACAGGCGCGGCAAATTGTTCGGCTTGAGTCCTTCGCCGCGCGGCTGCGCGGCGCGTCGAATGCGCTCGATCCCAGAGACGGCGATGAAGCGCCGGGCGCTTCGCGTGACGCTAGGCTCCCGACAGAACCCGCGGCGAGCCCGCGCACTTTGGCTTCGAGTACGCTGGAAGACATCCTCCGCGCGGGGGCGAGCGAGGAGACTCTTCGCCGGAGCGCGGCGCTGTCCGTCGAAATGCAATACGGCGATCTGTTCGAGGTGCTCGACCTCCCGGCCGAACGCGCGGAAGCCTTGCGCGCGGCGTCGACCATGGCTGTTGCGTCCGAGATGGAATCGGATCTGGCCGCCGTGTCGGGCAAGGGCGGGGCGCCCAAAGACCAAGGCTCCGCGAACGCCATTCGCGCGGCGGTCGAAGCGTTGCTTACCGAGTCAGAGCGCGCCGCGTTTCGCGACTATCAAGACGCCCTGCCCGAACGCATGGCCCGCGAAGCTTTCTCCGCCGAACTCGCCTTGTGGGCGAAAGAACTGACGGCGGAAAACAGGGCCGAGGCGCTGGACATCCTTGTCGAGGAGATGCTCCGCGCCTCCGATGGGGCCGGCCTCGATTTGCAGGGGCAACTCGATGCTCGGCGCGAAGCGCTCACGGCGGCTAAGGCTCGTCTGGAGCAAGAATGGAGCGCTGAAGAATTCGCGATCTTCGACCGCTTCATCGCTGCCCTACTGTCTGGCTCGGAAGCCGTCGACAGCCCTTCCGAATAGGCGAATCTTGCAGCCGGGGCCTTGACGACCTCGGCGAGGTCGCTCATGGATGCGATGGGATCGTGGATGAGTCCGAGGATTCGCTGGAGGATGTGGGAAGCACGGGAAGGTCGGAAACGACCTGGCTGAGCGTTCTGAACACGCCATCCATAACGGAACCCGGAGGTTCTAGCTCTGCTAGCGTGGGGACCTGCTTGAGGGGCGCGGACTCTGGGAGGTCGCCGTCTACGCTGCGCACGGGGAAGGCGTTGAGACACTAGAGGCAAACGGCGGGTTGAATCTCCCCTGCCTCATCGTTGGCATATGGCAGTTAGGCGTTGCAGTGTGGACAGACGTTCACTAGTTGAAGGTTCCCTTACCTGCGTCTAAATGAATCCGGCTTCGTCGTCTACTAACATGGCTGTCCGCTCGCAGGGGCCTCTAGCGAACTGCGGGTACCTTAGCCGCAAAATTTGCGAAAATTAAGAGCTACGGCCACGCGATTTCTTTTAGTCTCCAAACAGGGCGTCCACAAATTCTCGCGCGTCGAATGGTTGGAGGTCGTCCACGCATTCTCCTATACCGACCAATTTAATAGGGATGCCCAACTGTTGCTGAATGGCCACGGCAATTCCACCTTTGGCCGTTCCGTCCAATTTGGTGAGCACGATCCCCGTTACGCCGAGGGCTTCGGTGAATTGCGAGGCCTGTTGAAGGCCGTTCTGTCCGGTAGTGGCGTCGAGCACGAGGAGCACTTGATGAGGGGCGTTCGGCAGGCGCTTGGCTACGACGCGCTGGACCTTCTTGATCTCTTCCATCAGATTCACTTTAGTGTGCAGGCGGCCGGCCGTGTCGATAAGCAAGCAATCGGCGCCGCGGGACAAGGCGGCGTCCGTCGCATCGAAGGCGACTGCCGCGGGGTCGGCGCCCTGTTGATGCTTTATAATCGGAACACCGACCCGCTCGCTCCACACGGTCAACTGCTCGGTCGCGGCCGCCCGGAAAGTATCCGCCGCTCCGAGGATGACCGACTTTCCTTCCGCCTTTAGGCGCGCGGCGACTTTGCCGACGGTCGTCGTCTTTCCCGAACCGTTCACCCCGGCGACAAGGGTTACATGGACCTTGTCTTCGCATGTCCACGAAAGGGAATGATCGCCGGGCTCTAAGATGGAAATTAATCCTTCTTTCAGAATTTCCATCAGCGCTTTGGGATCGTGGATACGTTCCAGCTTCGCGCGGCGCCGCATGTCCTCGATGATACTGAGAGTCGTATCCACGCCGAGATCTGCCCGGATGAGGATCTCCTCAAGTTCGCCGAAGACTTCGTCGTCGACGGAGCTGTGGTCACCGAAAACTTTCTTCACGTTATCGACGAGTTGGCTGCGCGTCTTACCGAGCCGATCCCGCAGTTTTCCTAAGAAACTGCCTGCCATGAAATACTCCGTGTCAAGCACAGTTGTGTTGCCGAGCCATGGGGCCGACCGCGCACGGACGCGCCGACGCCCAGAGGGAGGCAGGGATGCTACCATCCCCCAACCTCCCTTGACAAACCGACGGCCCTCGCATAGAGGCAGCAGTCATCGTGATTGGTCCTCACACGGCCAAGCTCGCGATACACTCCAGATGTCAGGATGGCGCAAGAACGCCGCGTTGGCGGGGCCTTCTCCCAGGAAAGACTTGTCTATTGTTTCCGGGTGGCGTTGCTTGAGGCGCGGGTGAGACCGCGAAGATCTTCGCACGTTCGACCCTCCCCTAACAGCCCGTGGTAAAAGGCTTCATTTGGATTGAGAAATGCCAC
>CAYNZS010000291.1:0-4970 GCA_964401695.1 uncultured Nitrospirales bacterium | reverse complement strand
TGCCGTATGATCTCTGATTCCCTTTTCATGTCCCAGAGTATGACACAGCACAGCATAAACAGTTGAGTTATTTATTTACAGTACTTTAATATATGAATCCGGAGATACAGGCACGTCTGCTCGCGCCTTGACTCTGGGGGGGCGTCACGCCCAGAATTACGCATTTGTGCGGAACTGGGATCGGATCGCAACTCTGAGGAGTAAACGATAGATGAGCGCGTCGGCATTGGACGGAGTAAAGGTTGTTGAATTCGGAACGATGGTGGCAGGGCCGTATTGCGCGAAGTTGCTGGGCGACCTTGGCGCGGATGTGATTAAGGTCGAGGCGCCGTCGGGCGACCCCGCGCGCGCGTACGGGCCTTTCCCGGATGGCGCGGCCAACCCGGAGCGGAGCGCACTCTTTTTGTACGCCAACACGAGCAAACGCGGGATCACACTCGATCTGTCGAGCTCCGCGGATTTGGAGCAGTTCAAGAAACTGCTTCTATGGGCGGATGTACTCGTCGACAATCAATCGCCGGGTGTGCTTGCCGGTTGCGGCCTCGGTTGGGACGCGTTGCACGCGCTTAATCCCCGCTTGGTATACACGTCGATTACGCCTTACGGCCGAACGGGGCTGCGCGCCGATGCGCCGGGCGACGAGCTTACGTTGATGCAAGCCTCTGGCCTCGGGAATCTCCTGCCCACGAAGTCGATGAACTTGGAGCGGGCGCCTGTCAAACCGGGTGGAAATCCCATCGGCTTTCACGGCGGCTTGGCGGCGGCGGCGGCCACAGCGGCCGCGCTGCTTTCGCGGGAGAAGACGGGTGAAGGCGCGTTGCTGGATATCTCGCTGCTCGAAGCGATGCTCGCGATGGTGGGACCGATGGCGTCGTCGGCGCACTACCATGGGACTACCTGGTCCCGCATGCCCGACCGTCCGCCCGCCATGGGCCGCGTTCAGACCTCCGACGGCTATGTGATTCTCACCGCGATGGACGACCACCATTTCATTTCTCTGCGCAAGCTGATGGGGAATCCGGATTGGTGCGCGGGCGATGAGTGGGCTTCGATGGCGTATCGCGCGAACAATATGATGGATATCGCGGACCATATCGACGAGTGGTTTCTCGGGCAAAAGAAGGACGATATCCACAAAAAGGCCGCTGAAAGACGCATCCCCATAGGGCCTATCAAATCGGCTGAAGAGGTGATGAACTACGAGCAGTTTAAGGCGCGGGACTTTTTCGTTGAAGTGGACCACCCGGAGGCGGGGAAGCACCGCTACGCGGGTGTGGCGTACAAGATGCCGGCGTCTCCTGCAAGGGTGCAACGGCCGGCCCCCCTCCTCGGCCAACATAATGACGAGATCCTCAAGGGCAATGCCCTCGAAGCGGCTGGCGATGCTAAGCCTAATGCTGGCGCGTCGCGCAAGGGCAAGCTTCCTCTCGAAGGCATTCGCGTGGTGGAATTCGCGTGGGTATGGGCGGGCCCCTACTGTGGCCAACTCCTGGCGCAACTGGGCGCGGAGGTTATCAAAGTCGAAAGCCACAATCGAATGGACATCATGCGGCGCACGGTCGTGTGGCCTCTTTCGGATGAGGAGCCGACGACCGTACCGCATAACGACAGCATTTCCTTCAACGCCGTCAATATGAACAAGAAGAGCGTTACCCTCGACTTGGGCAGCCCCGAAGGTCTGGAGATCGCTAAGAAGCTGCTTGCCACGGCGGACATCACCTACGACAATATGCGGCCGGGCGCGCTCGACAAGTTAGGCCTAGGATATGAAAACTCGAAGAAGCTAAAGAAGGACATCATCGTAGCGTCTTCCTCGGGACGCGGAACAGGTGGCCCCGAGAGCGAATACCTCGGCTTCGCTCCGATTCATCACGCCCTCGGCGGCAACTCGTACATCACGGGCTATCCCGATGACCACCCCTGCAACACGACCGGCGATGTGGATATCATGAATGCCACGACGCTGGCCTTCGCGCTGATGGCGGCCATCCATCACCGCGACCGCACGGGCGAGGGGCAGTTCATCGAATACTCGCAGTCGGAAGCCGTTAGTTCGCTCATCGGAGAGGTCCTGTTGGGCTACGAGATGACGAAGGCGATCCCAGAGCGAGACGGCAACCGCCATCCGCGCTACGCGCCGCACAATGTCTACCCCGCGTGGGGGATGAACCGGTGGCTGGCCATTGAGGTGCACACGGACGAGGAGTTTGGGAGCCTCGTCCAGGTCATGGGCAAGCCGGAATTGGCGGCCGACCCCCGGTTTGCCGACGAGGCCTCGCGCAAGAAGAACGAAGAAGAATTGGACGAGATCATCGCAACGTGGAGCCGTAAGCGGGACCGCGACCGGATGGCCAGACTCCTGATCGATGCCGGGGTCGCGGCCGCGCCGTCGCAGGAAGCGCGAGACCTCTACGCCGATAGGCACCTCCTCGAACGCGACGCATTTCTCCGGGTGAACCATCCCGCGTGGGGCGATCTCGATATCGTCGGGCCCCCATGGAAAATGGATGGCCTCAACGCCGAACCCAAACGCGCGCCCTTCCTCGGCGAACATACGGATGAGGTGATTAAGGATATCGTTGGCCTCTCGGATGACGAATTGAAGGGACTTCGCGAAAAGGGGATTATTCAGTAACCGGCCAAGACACCATCGTCGCGCTCTTCGTGAACTTCGCGGTGAATCGCCTCTTCTTTTCACCACGAACCCGGTGAGATATTCGGGTTAGCGGTTACTGTGCCGCCCGCCCCGCGGACACGTCTTCGGCGTCGCCCGCATCCGGATACTGCGGTGCGTACTCGGCGTAGAGGTAGGCCCCGATGCGCTCGATGCGTTCCCGCTCCTCGGGATCGAGCGGACCCCTCTCCAGTGCCGATAGCGCCTCGTCCATCTGAGCGCCGTTCGCCGGCCCCGCTATCACCATGTCGACCGACGGATGGGACAACGAGTAGCGGTAGCAGTCGCGGGCGCTTAGCGGTAACTCACCGGGCGGCATCTTGGCCGGGTCGAGCAGGTGCCCCCAGCGCGTGGCCGTGTAGGTGGCCATGAATGGCCGCGATCCCTCGGGCACGAAAGGAAAGATGTCCTTCTCGGCGCCGCGATGAACCGCGTTGTAGCGAAACATGAGCAGTTCATAGGGGCTGCGGCCCTCTGCGTACTCGGCGAGGTATTTCGGCAGGTACGGCCGGTTGTGGCTGCTGAGTGACAGGAACTTCACGAGGCCACGCTCGCGCAAACGCTCGAACACCTCGATGTAGGCGCCGGTGGGCACTTCCATTCGATTCCCGAGCAGCAGGAAGTCGTAATCCTCGACCCCCGCACTCTTGATTGCTTCCTCGACCTCCTGTTCGATGGTACCCGGATCGTTCGAGTAGGACTGTACCGTGAGGATGAGTTCGTCCCGGTGCTGGCGCGAGAGGTTGACCATTGCGCGCGCAAACGCGGGCTGGCGGACGGAACCCCAGTACAGATAGTTGACGCCGCGGTCAAAGGCCGCCTCGATCACTTCAGTGGGTGCGTCGAAGGTCGAGCCGATCCCCAGTCGGCTCGTTTGCAGGCCGGTCTTGCCAATCTCTACTCTTTCGAGGAAATCGTTCATGTCATGCTCTCCGAGGATTTCAGGGACAGAATACGCATTTCCACCCACTTCTGAGGGGTGCGGGATTTGGCGAGTGCGATAATGAATCCGCGACGCACCCATTACGATTCTGATGATGATTTTCGTTGAGTTAATCAGAAACGAGTCGCCATTTCAAGCGGGAGGAACGGCGTCAACTGGGGCTTGAGCCCTGCCAAGCGAAACGCCCGTCGTGGTGGAGCGATGGGCTTGGCTGCCGAACCGGAATCAATCGCCCGAGATGTCGTCTACGCAAACGAAGATTTCTTCCAGCCGTTTCCGGTCGGATCTCGGCAGGTCCTCGCGGAGTAGAGAGCGGATGTTTTCGCGCAGATGGTCGACGTTGCCCGTTCCTGAGAGGATTACGTCCGCGCCCGGCTCGTGGCGGCAGTATCGGTAGGCCGCATCGGTCACGCTCGCGGCGCCGTCGTCGTGAACGAGGAATCCCAGGGGCGCCGCTGGATCTACGCTTCCGGAATCCAGCAGGCCGCGCTCTTCGAGATCGCGCAGCACCTCCCGCAAACGATCCTCGCGGCTCAGGGCGCGGCGGACGGCGAACATGATGAGCGTACCGATGTTCTTTTCGATAGTCTTGGAAAGGACGCGATCCCGGGCGCTTTGGTTCAGGAGGTTGAACCCGACCATCATCACATCCCAGCAGTCGTCTTGCAGAGCCTGCCGCAACATGGCGTGGCCGGCGTCTTGGTGGAACATCTCGGTAATTCCAAGGAACCGGATCTTTCCCTCCGCCTTCAGGTCTAAGAGGGTGGGGACTACTTCCTCCCGAACGGCGGCGTAGTCCTTCGGCAGCACGGCGTGCAGGTGATAGATGTCGACGTAGTCCGTGCGGAGGTTTTTCAGGCTTGCCTCCAGACTCTGGACGATAGCGGCTTTGAAGAGCGGCACGTCGCCCCAGGTACTCTTTTTTGTCGAGACGATCACCTCTTCCCGACGCGCCTCGCACAACGCCTTGCCTACCAGGGCTTCGGTTCGGTAGGCCTCCGCCGTGTCAACGATGTTGATGCCGGCCCCCAGCGCTTCGCGCACGACACGGACCGAATCGGCTTCGCTGATGCCCTGGTTCTGTCCGATTCGGCTGGGTCCGCCGCAGCCGAGGCCAACGACGCTGGCCTTGAGCCCGGTTCGTCCTAGGATTGCAAATTCCATCATTTCTCCTCGATCGTCAGTGCGCCAGAAGAAGTTCCACGCTGGACCATGATACAGATTGCCGGCGGCTTAATGGGAAGTTACTGTAAGGCCATCGCCGGACATATGGCGCCCGACGTCAACCGAAAACAATGTACCCCGGATTTCCCATTTGGAAGAGTCATCTTCAGATCCGCCGGCATCGTTTAA
>CAYNZS010000290.1:0-4973 GCA_964401695.1 uncultured Nitrospirales bacterium | reverse complement strand
GTCAAGGCCGTCGAAGTCATCGCGCGCATCCCGGCCACGATTCATCCCTCCACCATTTGCAACAAAATACGGTAGAGAAACCGCAAAACTCTAGACTAGCCGGATATCTCACCGGTTTTCGTAGCGAGACGGTGGAGAAGGTTGCGATGCCGAGACTTGTTCGAAACCTTTCGGACGACAGCGTGGCGGGTCACGTCGGGGTCGAAAGTCGAGAAAAGTCTGTCAGAGCGGCCTCATTCGCCGTCGCAGTAGAAAAGTGGTGACATATCCGGGGTAGGTCGAGCAGGACGGAATCGGTGTTGCATTTGGCGGCGGCGCTCCACTTGATCTCATCACTGGTTTTGGTGTAAATTTCAGTTTGGATCTTGCGCGAGAGGCGCACGTTGCGGACATGCCTTCGGCCTGTGTTGCTTGAACGATCCCTGTCTCGGGGGGGCAGAGAATTTAGGGGGCTATGAAGTTTTCAATGAGCCCGTCAAGTATTGGAGAATCTAATGAGCACCGCCAAACTGAGTCTGAATGGACAGGAGCACGAATTACCAGTATTTGAAGGTAGCGAGGGCGAAACAGCGATCGATATGGGCTCGTTGCGCGCCAGTTCGGGAGCGGTCACATTCGATCCCGGCTACGGAAACACGGGCAGTTGCGAGAGCGCTATCACGTTCATCAACGGGGAGAAGGGCATTCTTCGGCATCGCGGCTACACCATAGAAGACCTCGCCGCTCACGCCGAGTTCTCTGAGGTGGCGTACTTGCTCATCTACGGCGATTTGCCTAACGAGAGCCAGCTCGCCCAATGGAATTCGGATCTCGCCGATCACAGCATTATCCACGAGCGACTCGTAAAATCTATCGATTATTTCCCGCTCACGGCGCATCCCATGGGGATGATCTCGTCGCTCATCGCCTCTATGTCCGCGTTCTACCCGAACGACAACGATCCGGAAGTCGCCGATGTGAATTTCAGGCGGCTGATCGGGCAGATAAAGACTATGGCCGCGTTCACCTATCGCTGGTCGGTAGGGCAGCCGCTCGTCTATCCCAAGCGCGATCTCGACTATTGCTCCAACTTCTTGCGCATGATGTTCGGCAGTCCGGTGGACGAATATAAAATCCCCGCCGTGCTTCGCAACGCCATAAATATGCTGCTTATCGTCCATGCGGACCACGAGCAGAATTGCAGCACCTCGACGGTGCGCATGGTTGGTAGCAGCCAGGCCAATATTTTCGCCTCCATCTCGGCGGGCGTCTGCGCGCTGTGGGGTCCGCTCCACGGGGGCGCAAACCAGGCGGTTCTCGAGATGCTCGCGGAGATCGAAGCAGACGGTGGCGACTGCAAGAAATCCATGGAGATGGCAAAGGACAAGAACTCCGGCTTCCGGCTGATGGGTTTTGGGCACCGAGTCTACAAGAATTTCGATCCGCGGGCGATCATCCTGAAGAAGGCCTGCGACGATGTGCTTAGCCACCTCGGCCTGAGCGATCCGATGCTCGACATCGCGAAGAATCTGGAAGCTATCGCGTTAGAGGACGATTTCTTTGTCGAACGGAAATTGTACCCGAACGTCGATTTCTATAGCGGCATTCTCTACCGCGCGCTTGGGATCCCCATCAACATGTTTACCGTCATGTTCACGATGGGACGCATGCCAGGCTGGATTGCCCAGTGGAAAGAGGCAAGCGAAGAAGGCGGTCGAATTCACCGGCCCCGCCAAATCTACGTAGGCCCCAACGAGCGGGATTACAAGGCCTAGTTCAAGGTTCAGCGCTTCGGGGCGGCATAGCCCGCATTCCCGCTCCGGGCGGGGATGTGTCACAGAGAGTCCTTCGCGCCCGCGCAGCCGCGGCCCGCAAGAATGACTTGCCGCCGCTAACTAAACACGCCCGGGCCAGGGTGGAGGTCTGACGGGTGGACGACTTCGTGTTCGTTGCCAGAGGCGCGACTCGTGCGCTGGTGCACCCAGACTTTCATAAGGAGGCGCTCTCCGCCCTCCTCGAAGGAGAGGGATGCCGGCCAGTGGCGCTGGGCGGACGACGGGACTCCCTCCAACAATTTCCCATTGGCGGCGCTGTAGGCCTCGTTCGGCAGTACCGCCGCGGCGGATTAGCGCGCTTCTTCTTGCGGGACAAGTATCTCCTGGCGAACCGGCCTCTTCGAGAGTTGAAGGCGCTGTTACACGCCCGGTCAGCGGGCGTATCCGTTCCTGAACCCCTGGGAGTTGTGTGGAAACGCACGGGCCTCGCCTATTCGGGCGCGATAGCGACGCTCCGGCTCGAGGGCATCACGCTGCTGGAGTATCTGCGTTCCGGCCCAGTCGAAGGCTCGCGGCTCGAGGAGTGCGGCCGCGCAATTCGCAAGATGCACGACAGCGGGACCTGGCACGCCGATTTGCAGCTCGCAAATATTGTCGTCGGCCCGTCCCGCGTCACGATTATCGATTTCGACAACGCGCGCGCCCGAAACACGCTCTCCCGCTTGGCGCGCTCGCGCAATTTGTTGCGTCTGGAACGCTCGTTCTCCAAGAACGCCATTCCATCGAGATGGTTCTCCCGCGTCCGCGACGGCTATGGAGCCTTTCGCATTCCACAGGGGCTCGAGGCCGCCTATAAGCTCAAAGGAAGGGTCTCGGACGCTCTCGCCGGTCGACATCCCCAAACCCGGTATAGGAGCGAGCGAATCGGCCTTGCGCCTTCCCGCGACCTTAAGGCCGTTCAAGATAGCCTGGAGGACGGCGGGGTGCTTCTCAAGAAATCGGACAAGTTTCGGACGCGGCGCGTTGGGGATTGGGTGGTCAAGGAGACCACCGCGCGCGGTTTAATACCCACGCTCAAGTTGACTCTGCTGCGCAAGCGCTATCGCCGGGCGTGGGAGGCGGCGAGATTCCTTCAAAGCCAGGGGATTCATGTGCCCGCCCCCATTGCCTACGCGGAGGGCGGCGCCTTCGGCATCGTGACCGGGAACGCGGTAATCTCCGAATTTCTCGACGGCCACAGGAACGTGGAAGACCACGCGAGAGCTCTCGAAGCCGAGTCGCCACACGACCGCGCGCAAGCTGAATCGTTCTTGTCCGCGGTCGCGGACGCGGTGAACGCGCTTACTGCGGCCGGGGCATATCACAGCGATCTTTCCGGCAAGAATATCTTCACCGCGGATGGACAAACATGCCGTTTTATCGATCTTGAAGCGGTTCGTCTCAATCGCAGGTATACGCGCGTCGAGCGCCTGACGAATCACGTCCAGTTATGCGATAGCTTCTGCGATCTGTGGGACGACGAACTACTCGGGCCATTTATCGAGAAGATGACGCCGAGAGATTGGGACGGCAAGGCATGGTTCGCCAAAGTCCGCCAAGTGCAACGCAGACGGCGAACACACCACCTCGATGAGACTTCCGGACTGGGACCTGTTGGACGAATTCGGCGTCACGTTGGTGGGTGGCTGTCTCGCCGCACGCGCTGAGGTGTTCACACGACCCGTTCCAGATAGCCGGGTTAACGGGCAGCTCCACTCGATCACCGTATCCGAGTATCGAAGGATATCAAGCAGCGGACGCTTGCGTAACATTGTAGACAGCCAGTCTGTCACCATACCGGATGTATAATCTCCCGCCGAACACAACGGGATGGGCCCAAGTCTGACGTTCTCCCGGGTCCTCGATCTTCAGCATACCGGCGAGTTCAAACCCCGTATCCCCCGGTTTTACGAGGGCCATGGCGCCATCGTCTGTGTAGAGATAAAACATCCCGTCAGCATACGTTAGACAACCGTTTCTATACTTGTAGGAGGACTCAATAGGGGCAGACTGGAAGATCGTCTCCCCTGACATGAAATCAATACACATCCACGGTTCCCCCCTGTTTTGGGACTCCGCGTATCCGTATATTCGGCCGTCCACCAGAATGATGCCCCCCTGCTTGTCGTCAAGCGTTTCGTTAAGCCAATGCTGTTCCACGGAGCATTGGTCGCCGGAAACCTGGAGCCGCAACGAAGTCGTGCCTTGCTTGCCGCACGCGGAAATAATCACAAAACCGTCATGGAACAGCGGCGTCGTGATGTTCTGGTCGGTATAGACCTTATGGGGATGCCGCCACAGCAATTCGCCGTCGGAGGCGCGAACGCCAATGATCGATTCCGACATAGGCTTGACGATCTGTTGGAGGCCCTGATAATCGACCAGGATTGGAGAACCATAGCCAGGCCCGTTTTCCGATCCGGCGCATTCCCAGATAGCCTCGCCCGTCATTTTGTCGAGCGCCACCATGCTGACCTCCTCGCCGCCCGGTGTACAGATCAACATATCGCCAGCAACGAGAAGCGATTCCGACAAGCCCCATCTGATATTGCGGCCGTTGAAGTCCTCCAGAATATTGACCGACCAGACCACTTCACCGCTATCCGCCTTGAGACAAATGAGGTTTCCGATTCCGCTCAGGTGGTAGAGCAGACCGCCGTCGATCGTAGGCGTAGAGCGGGTTCCCGGATAGCTCTCGTCCCACGCTTTGCCGTTCTGTTGTTGCCAGACGATTTTCCCCTCCATGTCGAGCGCGGTAATGACACTATCGCCCTCGATGGCTCCGGTCGTGTAGATCGTATCGCCGGCGATCGCGACCGAGGAGTATCCCTCCCCAATTCCGGACGCTTCCCAAATTCGTGAAGGTCCTCCTTCGGGCCACGTCTTCAGCAACCCCTTGTCCGGTGACATATTGTCGCCATTGGATCCGTGAAATCGAGGCCAGTCGGCCGTCGATACGGATGCAGTGGTGATTGCCAGAATTAGCGGTAGTACATGTTTCATAGCGTGAATCTCCGTGTATCCTCATTTTCGCATAGACTTGCCCATGATAGCTACGAACAAGTTATCCACTATCGTAGAGAGAATAACTGACGAATTCAAGACGGGCTAGCAGCATTGTCCATACCCGACATTTCCCATATGGGCGCCCGTGACCACCACGGGCACGTTATTGAGCAT
>CAYNZS010000289.1:0-5035 GCA_964401695.1 uncultured Nitrospirales bacterium | reverse complement strand
AAAGCTCAATAACGTGCCCGTGGTGGTCACGGGCGCCCATATGGGAAATGTCGGTCCAAGCATAGTTGGGAGGTTTCATGGCTGGAATCATCGCATACGGGGCGTACGTCCCCTACAACAGAATTACCCGCGAAACCATCGGCAAGGCGCTTGAGACCAGAGGCGGAAAAGGCGAGCGTTCCGTCGCGGGCTTTGACGAAGACTCGGTTACCATGGGCGTCGAGGCATGCAGAGCTTTCCTTAAGAATGGACTGAAGGAAGAAGTGGCCTCCCTCTTTTTCGCCACTACCAGCGCGCCCTATCAAGAAAAACTAAACGCGGGAACCATTCACGCCGCCCTCGAACTGAACCCAGAGATTTTCGCGCTCGATCTCGGCGGCTCCGTCCGCGCGGGCATGGGCGCCTTACTGGCCGCGGCGGGCAACGCGTCGGCGAACGGCAACGTTTCCCTCGCCGTCATGTCGGATATTCGCGTCGGAGCCCCAGAAGGCGCTGCCGAACTGAACGGTGGCGACGGTGCGGCCGCGTTCCTTCTTGGCGAAGATGGCGTTATCGCGGAGATAGAAAGCACTTTCTCGAAGACACTCGAACACCAAGCCCTGTGGCGCCTCCCAGGTGAACAGTTTGCGAAGAATTGGGAAGACCGGTTTGGGATGACGCAGGTTTACGTGCCCTTGCTCGTCGAAGCCGGCAAGGCGTTGGCCGAGCAAAGCGGAGTCGCGGCCAGCGACCTCAAAGCCGTAATCATCGACGCGCCACTCGCCCGCGCGGTCGGCACCGTAGCTAAGAGTCTCGGTCTCGACAAAAGGGCGATCGTGGATGACATGGGAGCGACCGTCGGTCACACCGGCGCGGCCCACGCGGCCCTCATGCTTGCTTCCGCCCTTGACGGCGCGCAGCCCGGCGACCGAATCGCCGTCTTGTCTGTGTCCGACGGAGTCGAAGGAATCCTCCTGTGCGCGACCGACGCCATCGCCCCCGCCGCTCGCCCGACATCGGTCGCTAATCTTATCGACTCCAAACGCAACGACCTCAGCTATGCCCGCTTCCTCAAATGGCGCGGTATCATCCCCACCGAACGTCCGCGGCGTCCCGATCCCGCGCGGCCGGCGGGTCCGCCCGTATTCCGCAAACGCCACTGGAAATTTGGCATGATCGGCTCTGAATGCACCGAATGCGGTGCGCGCCATTTGCCTCCACAGAAAGTATGCGTCAATTGTGGCGCGACCGATAAGATGAAAGACTTTCCGTTTGCCGAAAAAAAAGGAACAGTGGCGACGTACACCCTCGATCGCCTCGCCTTTACGCCGCAACCGCCCATGGTCATGGCTATGATAGACTTTGAGGGTGGCGGCCGCGTCGAACTGGAAATCACCGACTGCGACCCCGAAACGGTTGCGATTGGCAACACCGTGGAAATGACGTTTCGCCGCTTGTTCACCTCCGACGGCGTACACAATTACTTCTGGAAATCGCGGCCCATACGATAGGAGCAAATCCCATGGGAAGCAAAGGCATCTGCGATAAAGTCGCCATCGTTGGAATGGGTTGCACCCCCTTCGGCGAACATTGGGACAAGAGCATCGGCGACATGCTGATCGAAGCGAACGGCGAGGCCCTCGAATCCGCCGGAATCAAACAGGATGACATCGACGCCTACTGGCTTGGGACCATGGGCAACTTGACTGGCCTTACCCTCTCCGAGCCTCTCAAGGTCCAGTACAAACCCGTCACCCATGTCGAGAATGCTTGCGCGACCGGCAGCGAGGCGATGCGCAACGCCGCCTACGCCGTCGCCTCCGGCGCGTACGATTGCGTCATGGCCATCGGTGTGGAGAAACTCAAAGATTCAGGCTTCATGGGCCTTGTTACCGGCGCGGGCCCCGGCGATGGTTCCGAAGCGACGACAACCGCTCCGGCCTCCTTCTCCATGCTCGCCCCGGCGTACTTCAAGAAATATGGCCTCGACCCAGAGAAGGGCAAAGAAGTCATCTCCATGATCGCGCAAAAGAACCACGTCAACGGCGCGAAGAACTCCAAAGCGCAATTTCGAAAAGAAGTCGACCTTGAGACTATCAAGAACTCACCTAAAGTCGCTGGGCCCCTGGGTATTTTCGACTGCTCAGGTGTAAGCGATGGTTCGGCGGCGGCGATCCTCGTCCGCGCCGAAGACGCCCACAAATACACCGACAATCCCATTTACATCAAAGCCCTTTCCTTCGTGGCCGGCCCCGCCGAGGGCCCCTTGCGGCAAGATTACGACTTCACCACTTTCGCCGAAGTCAAGGCCTCCGCCAAAGACGCCTACAGCCAAGCCGGCGTGACGAATCCCCGCGAAGAAATCTCCATGGCCGAGGTCCACGACTGCTTCACGCCGACCGAGTTGATCTTGTACGAAGACCTCGGCTTCGCTCCCGAAGGCAAAGCGTGGCAGGACGTGCTGGACGGCACGTTCGCCCTCGATGGCAGCCTGCCCGTTAATCCCGACGGCGGCCTTAAATCCTTCGGACATCCCATCGGCGCGTCCGGCCTGCGCATGATGTACGAAATGTGGCTGCAACTCCGGGGCGAAGCCGGACCGCGCCAGATCGACAATCCCAAACTCGGCCTAACCCACAACCTCGGCGGACGCCCCGGAAAATGCGTTAGCTTTGTCTCCATCGTGGGCAAGGAACGGAACGCGGATTAGATTCCGCCTCAGTTCTGAGTGGATGTCCATAGCGCTCGTTCCCACTGCGGACCGTGGGAACGAGGACTGCTCTTGAATAGCCCAATGACTTAGGCCGGGGTGAGAAGGGGGGGCTCGGGCCACAGTTCGGGTCCGGGGCCGTCTGGGTCGATTTCGACGGCGATTACTTGGCGTTGAAATTCGAGTGATTTTTCAAGGACGCCTTCTCCCTTCTTCAGGACGCCTTGGACGTACTCCGAGAAAGTTTTGGCTCGGAATGACATCCCTCCTTGGTCCCCCTCAAAAGGGGGCCTTCGTCGCTTAACATTTGCCTGAGTTCCCCTATGTCCGGCTCGCCACGGAGAACGGCAAACTCTTTGGCGCTGAAGAGAAAAAAAGAACATGACAGTGTTGACGAGCTCCTTAAAAACGTGTACAATTATGTAGCTTGCGTCAGCGATTGGGGAAGATTCTCAAGAAACCGATAGGCGCGGGACGTGTCGCAGAAGATAGCCTATTGTATTGGCAGCCTGTTTCACTAGAGGATAGAATATGAGTCGGGAAGAATTACATTCTGAACTCCATCGTCTGGATTGCGGTCACAAGTGGTGTGGACCTCATGGCTATATTTTCCATCCAGAGAGGTCTGGCGGTCTGAATTTTTTAGACATGGGCGTTCATTTCTGGAACTGCTGCGTCAATACTTACATGGACGTCGCCGAGGTGTTCGATGTGCTTGGCGCGTTGCCTGATGGCGCTGGACATGAGATGCTGTGCGATGCCCTTCGTGAAAGCGCAGGCCTGCCAGAGTGTCCAAGCTGTTCGAATAGCAAGAAGCGGGTTGCGGGTCCGAGATCCCTGAGTCTCTCGCATTAGTAAGGGTTGGTGCCGACTCGGGTTCGGATGGCCCGGGTCTAGAGGGCGGCATCTGAGCCAACCGGTTAGTTGGCCTTCCACCGCGTTATCAACTCGGCGTCCACGCCGTGATACTTGAGCCACTCCAGGGTCTACCGGCGCATCCTCTCATCACGGAAATCGAACCATTCTTGGCGAAGCGGCCCCATGCCTGAGAGCGCGTTCTTGAAGTTGCTGAATGGCCTGCTCCAGGAAAGTGCCTTCTCGATAAGCCGTTCGTTCTCTCCGACCGGTAGAGTTTCGGCAAAGTCTTCCATGATCCGGTAACTCTCCGAGGAGGATATGCGTTCAATCCCCAAGAACTGATCGGGATTCTCCTCCATCCTCTGCGCCAACTCCTCGTCTTCTTCCATGAATGAGTCGTCTTCCGGAAGAAACAGGACCGTCCCCGTCTCCCTGTCGAGGACATAAGAGATGAGCCCGGCATGGTCTTCCATGGCCATTGTCATTTCGTCCAACCGAATCTCGATCCGTGCCATGTCTGTCGTCCCGGCCGCCGGAAGCTGTTCCGTATTGCCGTTATGGCAATCCAATCATTTCGGTGTTCCCGCTTAGCACAAGGGTTCCGGCCGGGTCGACCCATTCCTCCATGCCATCCGGGCTGATCGCTTGCGTGTACCTTGCCCATCCCGTCTCATCATGGAAATAGAGCACTACCAGGCCCGCGTAGGGTTCCACTTGTGGCTCGATGCTGTGGCTGAGGACATACCTGAACCCCTCCACCTTTTCCATGGTTGACCTTACGTTGGGCAGATGTGCGTTCAACCAATGCGAGTAGAACTCTACGAAATCGAACCCTTCCTGCGCCTTTACAAGGAAGCTCACCTTGTAGAATCCGGATCGTGTGCATGGGCAGGGCTCGTTCAGCGTGAGGGGTTCGACTTCGAGATTTCCCGAACCGTCCATCGCTTCATATTCCGTCGTGGCCCAAGGCATATAGGGCTCGGACTTCTGTTGGAACGTGTCCGTCGGTTTTGTCCCATGCGGCACTTCGGGCATCGGCGCGGGCTTATCCAACCACAATTGAGCCATGCCGTCCCACGGATGTTCGCTCTCTTAATCCGCCTCGAATAACGAGACGGTGCAACGGCGCGCGTACGGCTCTTGCCGCGCCGCTTGTTCATGTTGCGCCTGTACCACCGCGGGCATGTGGTTGGCGAACCAATGGGCGACGAGATCCTCTCTGGATGTCGAGGGCCTGCGTTTGATGAGACAGATCATTTTGACGCCGGGGCTGGCTTCGAGAGGGCCTGATGTAACCGAACTCGGCATTTCAGGGTTCCTCATCGACAACGGGGGAAACGGCTCGCCGTCGAAGGCGAGTGCATCTTCTTGTTAGGACAATAATCGGAAACAGACCAACGAATTAAGAGAGGGAAGTAGCGTTTGGTGTTTCTCCTAACCCGGCGTAGCCGGAAGCAAGAGTGCTTTTTCATGGCCCATTGTTTTTTG
>CAYNZS010000288.1:0-5063 GCA_964401695.1 uncultured Nitrospirales bacterium | reverse complement strand
GGCTTCATGCCCACACTATACCACCGTAGGCATGATAAATTAAAACGCTCTAGAAAAAGAATTCGCGACGGGAGGGGCTGAGGTACACGTAACACAAGCCAGCAGAGATGGCGGCGTCGATGCTGTAATTCTTGACCCTGACCCACTACGAGGCGGCAAGATTCTAGTTCAGGCCAAGCGCTACACGAATACTGTTAGCGTAGAAGCCGTGAGGGCGCTGTTTGGGGTAGTGCAGGATGAAGGCGCGATGAAAGGCATATTGGTCACCACATCCGATTTTGGACCGGACTCTTACGGTTTCGTAAAAGACAAGCCGTTAGAATTGGTGAGCGGCGCGATCCTACTTGGCCTTCTAGAGAAACACGGCCACAAGGCTAGAATAGATTTGCCGGAAGCGAAAAAACTGTTAGCTGAAGAGGGGAAATGAGAAAATCAGCACCCCCGAGAAAACCGCTCCCAAGCGCAGCCGGCGGCGCCGATCACGCCCGCATCCTCGCCCAGCCCTGCCATGACGATCTCGGCTCGGGCTGCGGGGACATCGAAGGCGATGCGTGCGGCTGTTTCGCGGATGGGTTCAAGTAGCATTTCGCCTGCTTTCGTCATGCCTCCGGCCAGCACGACTTTCTCGGGGTTCAACAGGTTAATCAGGTTGGCGATTCCCAACCCCAGCCATTCGCCGGTCGTGCGGATGACTTCGCGTGCGAACGAATCGCCTTCCTCCGCGGCCTCCGATACCATCGCGCCGGTGAGCGCACCCCAGTCGCCGTCACAACTTTCACGCAGCACGCTGGCCTCGCCGGCTTCCAATCCATAACGCGCCGTGCGGACCAAGCCCGTGACGGAGCCATAGGTCTCGATGCAGCCGCGCGCGCCGCAACCGCACAGGCGCCCGTCGCGTTGCACGATAATGTGTCCGACTTCCGCCGCCGTGCCATCCGGTCCGCGCAGCAGTCTTCCAGCTACCACGATGCCACCGCCCAGCCCGGTACCCAGCGTCAGCAGGCACATATTGTCGGCGCCCTGTCCGGCCCCCCGCCAGAACTCGCCATAGCACGCCGCGTTCGCGTCGTTTTCCACGAAGCATTGGACGCCCAGCCGTTTCGTCAGGATCTCGGCCAACGGCACATCGCGCCAGCCGGGCAGGTTCGCCGGACTAAACACAATCCCTGAGCGCCAATCGAGCGGACCCGGCGCGCCGATTCCACAGGCCGCCACGTCCCAGTTCGCCAAGCCAGTCGAGGACAAGATTTCCTCCGACGCAAGGCCTATCGCGTCGAACACGGCTTCGGGTCCGTCCTCCGCGTGTGTCGGAGTCTCGCATTTGGTGAGGAGTTTGCCTTCGGGTGAGACGACCGCGGCCTTGATGAATGTGCCGCCAAGATCGATTCCGAGAATGGCTCTATCCATGCGTGGCAGCATGACGGGAGAGAGAAGTTGGTGGGCGGTGGGTGGCACCTTCAAACTCTGTTTGGAGGTGGGGTGCCAACGAACGAACCTCCACCCCCAAACAAGTTTGAGGGTGCCACCCAAGAGTGAAATGGCTATCCCGTGCCTTTGACTCGTTTCTCACGGCTGTTTCGACTTCTTCTGGATCTTGGCCCAGGCGTCGCGGAGCGTCACGGTTCTGTTGAACACGAGATGTTCCGGCGTCGAATCGGGATCGGGGCAGAAGTAGCCGAGCCTCTCGAACTGAAACTGTTCTCCGGCATTGGCATCCGCGAGTCCCGGCTCCACGTAGCAATCGTCAAGAATCTCGACGGAGTTGGGGTTGATAGTGTCATGCCAATCCTGTCCCTCCTTTACCGTGCCCGGATCTTCTACGGAGAAGAGGCGTTCGTAGAGGCGGACCTCGGCGCGCGCGGCGTGTTCCGCGGAAACCCAGTGGAGCGTCGCCTTGACCTTACGGCCATCGGGCGGCGTGTTGCCCCCTTTTGTTTCCGGGTCATAGGTGCAACGCAATTCGACGGCTTCGCCGGTCGCATCGTCTTTTACCACCGACTGGCACTTCACGAAGTAGGCATACCGCAGCCGCACCTCGCGGCCCGGCGCCAACCGGAAGAACTTCTTTGGGGGCTCCTCCATGAAATCATCGCGCTCGATATAGAGCACACGCGAGAATGGAACCTTGCGTGTTCCAGCGCTGGGACCCTCCGGATTGTTGATGGCCTTCATCTCTTCCGATTCGCCTTCGGGGTAGTTCTCAATCACGATACGCAGCGGACGCAGGACGCCCATGAAACGGGGCGCGCGCTTGTTCAGATCTTCCCGCAGGCAATGCTCCAACTGCTCGATTTCGTTCATGCTGTCGGCTTTCGCCACGCCGATGCGCCCGCAGAAATCGCGAATCGATTCGGGCGTGTAGCCGCGGCGCCGCATCCCGGACAACGTCGGCATGCGCGGATCGTCCCAGCCGTTGACACGGCCCTCTTCGACCAGTTCGAGCAACTTGCGCTTACTCAATACCGTATACGTCAAGTTGAGCCGGGCGAATTCCGTCTGCTCGGGCTGATACACGCCCAGCGCTTCCAGATACCAGTCATACAAAGGCCGGTGCGCCTCGAATTCGAGCGTACACAACGAGTGAGTGATCCCCTCGATCGAGTCGGACTGCCCGTGGGCGAAATCGTACATGGGATAGATTTTCCATCGGTCGCCCGTGCGGTGGTGATCTGCCTTGAGAATCCGGTACATGACCGGATCGCGCAGATTGATATTCGGCGCGGCCATGTCGATCTTTGCACGTAGCACGCGCGAGCCTTCATCGAATTCCCCGGCGGCCATGCGCGAGAAGAGGTCAATGTTTTCCTCGATGCTGCGGTCGCGGTACGGGCTGTTCTTGCCCGGTGTTGTGAGCGTCCCCCTGTACTCGCGCATCTCCTCCGCGTTCAGGTCGCACACGTATGCCTTCTCCGCCTCGATCAACTGGATGGCCCAAGCATGAAGCTGATCGAAGTAATCCGAGGCGTAAAACTTGTTCACCCCCCAGTCAAAGCCAAGCCAGCGCACGTCCTCTTCGATAGCGTTGACGTATTCATCCTCCTCCTTGATCGGATTCGTATCGTCAAAACGAAGATGGCACACGCCACCTTCGTTCTTCTCGGCGATCCAGAAATTCAGGCAGATGCTCTTCGCGTGCCCAATATGCAGATAGCCATTCGGCTCCGGCGGGAAACGCGTAACCACGCGTCCATCCCGCTTGCCCGCCGCCAAATCCTCCGCCACCTTCGCCCGAATAAAGTCGAGCCCCGGCGCGGGACGTTCATCACTCATAATCTATCTCGTTTCTCCATTCGACGCAGCAAGAATTCCTCTTCTCGTGTGGTCTCTTCGTTGGTTAAATGTGCGACTTTATGTATTCGGACGCTGCCGCCATCCGCGCCGCGCAGGTATCCCTTCCGAGCAATTCCGCTAACTCGAAAAGGCCAGGCCCGATGCTCTTCCCGGTCAACGCCAAGCGCATCGGATGTACATATTTCCCAAAACTCAGGCCAGTCGTTTCGGCGATCTCTTCTATGGCCGCTTTAATGCCCGTCTCCGTCCAGTCATCCACACCGACAAGCGCTTCTTGTATCGCGGTCATGCGCACCGCGGAATCTTCCTGCAGCCACTGCTTCTTGAGCGCTTTCACTTCATACTCCGCCGGTTCAACAAAGAAGAAATCCGTCTGGGCCACGATGTCGTTCAACGTGCTCAGCTTTTTCTGGCACATCTCCGTCATCCGCGTAAGCCACGCCACGGACTTCGACGTCGTATCGAAGCCGGCAGCGGTGAGAATAGGGGTCAGGCGGGCGCGGAGTTCTTCAATAGGCAACAGCCGGATATGTTGGCCGTTCAACCACTTGAACTTCTTCATATCGAACTTCGCCGCCGATTTCCCTAGGCGCTCCAAGGAAAAGGTCTCGACTAACTCGTCGAGCGTATACAACTCCTTGTCATCGCCCGCGGTCCAGCCGAGCAGGGCAACGTAATTCAGAAGGGCCTCGGGAAGAAATCCATCCTCCCGCCAATCCAACACATTCGCGCCATGTTCACGTTTGCTGAATTTCTTCCCGCGTTCGTCCAAGACCATGGGGAGATGCGCGAAGTGCGGTACATCATATCCGAGTGCCTCGAAGAGCATCACATGTTTCGACGCGTTCGTCAGATGGTCGTCGCCGCGAATGACATGCGATACCTTCATCTCACCATCGTCCACGACCACCGCGAGATGAAACAGCGGATCGCCATTCGGTTTCGCTATCACAAAATCATCGAATTCCGCGTTGCGGACCGTCACATCTCCTTGGACTAAATCGCGGACGACCGTCTCGCCATCGGCGTCAACCTTAAAGCGGACGACGTTTCGTATGTCGCCCTTCGCGGCTACGTCCTCCGCGCTAAGGCCGCGGCATTTGCCGCTGTACTTCCACGGAAGTTTCTCCGCGCGTGCGCGTTCCCGCTCCGCGTCTAACTCTTCCTTCGTGCAAAAGCAGCGGTAGGCCTTCCCTTCGTCCAATAGCTTCGCGACAGCCCGCCGGTGCAGATCCAAACGCTCCGACTGCCGGTAGGGCCCATACTCGCCCTTTTCTTCCGCGCTGCCGAAGGGCGGTCCCTCATCCCATTCGATCCCAAGCCAGTCGAAGCCCTCGCACATCGCCTGCACGAAAGCCTCGTCCGTCCGTTCAGCATCCGTATCCTCCAAGCGAAGGACAAACGCGCCGCCCATCTTTCGCGCGTAGAGCCAATTCATCAGAGCCATCTTCGCGGTCCCAATGTGCAGGAAACCGGAAGGCGAAGGAGCAATTCTAACACGTATATCGTTCATATTTAGATTGCGTTTCTCTTACGATAATTCTCTGGGGCGCAATAGGATACAACATTGTGGAAGGCCGCCGCACCTCTGCAAGGAAGAAATTTCGCATTCTCGTAGGCAAGCTGTGTTGCGCGGAATTTATAGCTTGAGCAATTTACGCAGTATGATGAAATAAAGTCAGTAACCACCAGCAGGGCTGGTGGCCTGAGGAAGGCCCCTGTTAGTTTAAGTCAAGTTCACCTTGATCTGTCTGTTTATCGACATCTTCTTG
>CAYNZS010000287.1:0-5075 GCA_964401695.1 uncultured Nitrospirales bacterium | reverse complement strand
ACTCGTAAGTGCTTGCAAAACAGCCGGTTAAGTTTTTCAACTGTAGAAGATGGGTCTCAGTCTCTTTGAGAAAATACCTGCCCTACTTTCTTTCGCGCGACAAATACGGTAGAGAAGAGGGGCGCTTCTGTAAACAGTTGCTGTCAATCAGCTAACGCTGGGGCACATGTGAAAGAATCTTTCATTCCACCGTGACGCTTTTGGCCAAATTCCTCGGCTGGTCCACATCGCAGCCGCGACCCAGTGCGACGTGGTAGGCAAAAAGCTGGAGCGGGGCGGCCACTACGATGGGGCTAAGGGCTTCGCCGCACTCGGGGACGTAGATTACGTCGTCGCAGTGTATCGCGATTTTTTCGTCACCGAGGGTCGCGATGGCGAGCATGATGCCGCCGCGGGCGCGGATTTCCTGGATGTTCGACAGGACTTTTTCGTAGACCGCGCTCTGGGTGGCGATGCAAATCATGGGGACGCGGTCGGTGATGAGGGCGATGGGGCCATGCTTCATTTCGCCCGCGCCGTATCCCTCGGCATGGATGTAGCTGATTTCCTTGAGCTTCTGCGCTCCTTCGAGGGCGCTGGGCAGGTTGTAGCCACGGCCCATGAAAAAGGCGCTTTGCGGATCCCGGTAGCGGGGATCTTGCGCACACCGGATGAGATCTTGCTGGTGGTCGAGGCACCACTGGAGCTTGGCGGGAATTCCCTGGAGTTCTTCGATGAGTTCGGAGGCTCGGCTCTCGGTCATCACGCCGCGCAACCTGCCCAGGTAGATCGCGAGCAAGGCGAATGCGGCCAATTGAGAGGTGTAGGCTTTGGTCGACGCAACGCCGATTTCGGGTCCGGCTTGCGTGTGGAGGACGCCGTCGGATTCGCGAGTGATGCTCGAGCCGACGGCGTTGACAATCGAGAGGACTTTCGCGCCTTTGGCCCGCGCAATTCGGATGGCCTCGAGCGTGTCTGCCGTTTCCCCGGATTGAGAGACGGGTATGACAATCGAGCCTTCGGGAACGATGGGGTCGCGGTAGCGGAATTCGGAGGCGGTGTCCACTTCCACGGGAAGCCCGGCAAAGGATTCGATCAGCCGTTTGCCGACTAAGCTGGCGTGCCAAGCGGTGCCGCAGGCGACGACGAAGAACTTGGCGCACGCGCGCAGGTCTTCGTCCATGGAAAGGCCGTCCAATTCGACGTTTCCCGATGCGGTCGAAACACGGCCTTGAAGAGTGTTGCGCAGGACATCCGGCTGTTGGTGGATCTCTTTGAGCATGAAGTGGGGGTAGCCGTCTTTTTCGGCGGCCGCGTCGTCCCACTCGACAGTTTCGATGTTGAATTCCTGTTCTTCGCCATCGATGCTTTCCACGCGCAGGCCGTCCCGGCGCACTTCGCACACATGGCCGCTATCGAGGTAGAACACGCGGCGTGTGTGTTTCATGATGGAAGGCACATCGGACGCGATATACGCCTCGCCATCGCCCATTCCGACGATGAGAGGACTGCCGCTACGGGCGGCGACGAGGACATCCGGGTTGTCCTGGGCGATGACGCCGATAGCGTACCCGCCTTCGAAGCGGCGCACGGCCTGCCGGACCGCGTCGAATAGGTCGCCTTCATAATAGCTTCGGACGAGGTGGGCGATGGTTTCCGAATCCGTTTCCGTTCGGAACGCTACGCCTTGAGCCGACAGGTCTTCGCGGATTTGTTGGTAGTTCTCGATGATGCCGTTGTGAACGATAGCGATTTCGTTCGGTTCATCGGTGTGGGGATGGGCGTTGGTTTCCGTCGGTGGGCCGTGAGTCGCCCAACGCGTATGGCCGATGGCGAGGCTGCCGGTAAGCGGCGTCTGAGCAAGCGCTTTGTCGAGGCGGGCCAGCTTGCCTTCGCATTTCACCGTGGAAAGGCTGCCATCGCGCACAACGGAAACACCCGCCGAGTCGTAGCCGCGGTATTCCAGTCGGCGCAGTCCGCTTAGCACAATTTCGACAGCATCTCGCGATCCAATGTATCCGACGATTCCACACATGAAAAAGAAGATCTCCTCGTGTTCCATTGCTGCTCTACGCTTGGCGCAAATGGCGCCCGCGCAGGCCAAGCCACTTCAGTGGAGCTTATGCTATAGCGCGGCAAAGGCAAGCAAGCGGGCTCTTCGATTGATTAGAAATCCACGCCGGCGGTTCTTGGACTGGGCTCATCGATTTCCGCGAGCATGATGTCGTCGAACCCCACTGTTCCCGAGGCGCCGCGCCAGACTTCGAGCTGAACGCGGAGGGAGTCCCAGTGAAGCCGCGACCGCATATAGCTCGCCTGCGACAACCATTGGTCCGTGCTTTGCTGTTGAAAGATTCTGTCCTCGAACAAAACGTGTTCCGCAGCGTCTAGAGTCTGCCACCTCAGTCCCCCCCGATTATTGGGCGCCCTCAAACGGCCCGCAAACAGATAGCCTTTCCCGTCGCGTATCGGAATCGGGAGACTGTAATACCACGTAGGTTTTATCGAACCTAAGAACGAGTTTCCCGAGTCATCCTGTTGGACCCGCGCCACACGATCGGTTCGAACATCGAACCACTCACGCGCGGTATCAATCCAGCCGGGTATGACACTGGCGCCGGCGGGCAAGCGTTCAATACTTTCCCAGTTGACCGCGTTTTCGACCCATTGGAGCTGGAGTATGCTATTGGATTTTTGCAGGAGCAGACGGGAGTCCTCCAAGCCCACTTCCGGCCATAGTTTCAGGATTGTTGCGCCGGGAGGCGATTGTCCGTCTTCCCATAAAACGAAGATGGGGAAACGGCCGCCGGCCGCGAAGTGCGCCTTCGAGGTCTTAAAAGCGACTGGCGTAATCCGCCGATATTCGTCGTATAGAATGGGGCGCTGGAGCGCGCGCATCGCAAAAATTTCTCCGTCGAGTTGATCGAGCAGTTCCCGTCTCGTTGCGCCGGATTGGTTTCGCTGGGCCTGGGTGAGCTTCGGCAAGAGCGCAAGCGCATTCGCCAGTGCGAACGGCCGGTACACGTCGCCGGGCCGCGTACGCAAGAAAGCTTGGACGGCTTCTGCCGGGTCGCTCGCTTTTGCCCGGGCCATACCGAGAAAGAACGCCGCGTGTTCGTGGCCGCCCGAAAGGGCTTGTTCCAAGTGGGTTAGAGAAGACTCATACTGCTCGGAGGCAAAGTCAGCGAGACCCAGGAAATGATGCGCGTCCGCGGCAAGGGCCTCGCGCGCCAACAGTCGCTCGGCCATTCGCGTGACGCGTTCCCAGTTTTGTTCTCCCTCGGAGATTTGGGCAATCCTTACCAATTCACGGCTGTCGAGATCGTCCAATTCCTGATCGGAAGGTTCAGCGAATTCGAGGGCGCGAGCCCAAATCCCCTGCGTGGCATAGGCTTGGTATTGCGCCTTATCAAACTCGCCATCTTCGTTTTCGACGGGATACGCCCGCGCCAACTCGAAGTTTTCGATGGCTTCGAGCGTTTGGCCTTGTTCCAAGTAGTACGCGCCCAGCGTATGCCGGGCCGGTTGAAAATAATAGGGCTTTCGCGTGCGCCGATTGGAAGGTGGCGGCTCCTGTGTCAAACGAACGGCATTGCGCAGTTGTTCGAGTGCTTTGTCCGTGTCGCCGGACTCCAACAGAGCCCTCCCGTACATGGTATAGGGCAACGGATCCCAGAAATGAGCACGGGTTATACTCCGTCGCGCAATCCTCAGGGCTTTTCGAATATTTTCTTCGGCTATTGCATCGGCTACATTCTTCTCGAAATGGTCTGGATGGGATGCTTCGATCAGGGGGAATAGCCGCGTGTACCCGTATACGAATAGCAGGAAGAGGGCCGTGGCGATTCCCACGAGCATGATGGGTAGAACGGAGATATGTTTAGTCATCCGTCCCGTTTTGCCTTTCTTACACGATAAAGCCGCTCGGTGAATCCGCCTTCGTTTTCAAAGGATTTGGCTAGGGCGGCGATTTGGCGGTCGAGTAGGCTACAGGCGACGGCGAGGAGAACTAGCGCGGCGTTTGCCGCTATCTCGGGGTAGGTGGACTTAGTGGACGTTGTGGACTTGGTGGACGACGTCTTCTGTCCACTGCGTCCACTCTGTCCGCTAAGTCCACAATCTTCTACCCGATCATGGACCCCTTTGATCCAATCCGCCACATCGTCGGCCGTGGCGCAACGTCGATCAATTAGCTCCTGACGGCGCGGATCTTCCCTAGGCCACGCCGTCAATTCCCGTTGCCTCAAAAAATCTTCATAATCTAGCTTTAGTTCCTCCAGGCTTGCCCGCGCCACGCTGGTCAGTTTCAACTCGAATTTCTTGGATGTCCCTGAGGCTTGCGAGCCCTCGGCAATATTTTGAACACCCGACCGCGCCGCCTGAATCATCTGATCGGTAGTGCGGCTTCGCGGATTCACATACCGCTCACAAAACCGAACCGTCAGGTCATAGACCAACTGAGCCACTCGGAAACTCTTCAAGTTCCGGTATCCCCCATGCTTCGGGATCAACGGCTCGCGCTCAGTCATCCAGCGTGTCCTCTCAGTCCACCAAGTACACAGCGTCCACTAAGTCTACCACCCCGACCCAAGCACCTTTACCTTAAACCCCGCGTCCCGCCACTCGCCATGATCCAGCATATTGCGCGTATCGAAGAGAACCGGGGTACGAACCAGTTTCGCTAACTGGACCGGATTGAGGTATTTGTAGTCGCTGTGGTCCGTAAGCAAGACCACACAGTCCGCATCCCGGAAGCAGTCCTCGATACTCGCCAATTCGATGGGGCTGTTTTTGACGTACGGGTCGTGGATGGCGGACTGAACGCCCTTGTCTTTGAGCAGTTCGACAACCGTGAGCGAAGGGCTTTCCCGCATATCGTCTACGTTCCCCTTGAAGGCCAAGCCCAACAGCGCAATTTTCGGATTGTCCGTCCCCGCTATAAGCTCCATGATCCCGTTCACCACATGGGAAGGCATCGCGTCGTTGCGATTGCGCGCGCGCTGGATAAGCAGTGTTTCTTCTGGAAACATTTCAATGAGAAACCAGGGATCCACGGAGATGCAGTGCCCGCCTACACCTGGGCCCGCCATGTGCAG
>CAYNZS010000286.1:0-5134 GCA_964401695.1 uncultured Nitrospirales bacterium | reverse complement strand
CGAAACGACCCGCCGCGAGTCTTCCGTAACCGAGTTGAACTCCACATCGCTCGCTGTTCCCGAATCGCAGGGCGTCAGAGATTCAATATCGCTACACTTCATTTACTGGACCGGAGTGACTGGTAAACACAAGTTGGCAGATATCCACATCGTCGAGCGGCGTTCCAGGAGCGGGGTTCTGACGCAACACCCGCCCTGCCCCCTGGGGATCCCATTGGAGTTTAAGCCGCACCGCAAGTTTCTTCGCCTGGCGCTTTGACATCCCCGTGAAATCTGGGAGCCTGCCACCTTCAGATGTAGGATTCTCCCGAGACGGCAGAAGTTCCATTGCGCGAGGGAACGCCGCGTTACCAAGCTCCATCGGCTCTAAAAACGGCAACTCCTGGTGGGGCACCATCGTGTCGGCATCCTGCATCGCGTACGACCCGATGGACTCCAACTCGCCTTCCACATCCATCGGTTCCTGGGGCACGTGCAGCCGTATCAGAGCCTCCCGCACGACTTTCTTGAACACCGGCCCAGCCGCGGACCCGCCGTAATGCCGTCCCCGCCCATATTCCGGCTCCTGAACAACGACCACACATGTAATTCGTGGGTTCGATATTGGCGCGAATCCCGCGAAGACCGCCGTGTACTTCCGTTTGTAATAACCCCGTCCATCCTCCCGAGCGATTTGAGCCGTCCCCGTCTTGCCACCCGCCTTGTACTCCGCGATAACCGCGTGGCGTCCCGTGCTCTCCTTCCCCGCGATCACCTGATAGCACAACTCCTTCATGATATTCGCCGTCTTCTCCGACATGATCTGCGCGCCCCGGCCCGTCGCGCGAGAATACGTTTCCTCTCCTTCTGGACTGAGCGCCCGCGACACGGTATAAGGCTCGACCAGGTACCCGCCGTTGGCGACCGCGCTAAACGCGACGCCGAGTTGAAGCATGTTGAGCGCTACCTCTTGCCCCATGGGCAACGAAATCATCGAGAGCTTGGACCAATACTCGCGCCCCGAAAACAGGCCCGCCGATTCTTGTGGCAGATCGATCCCCGTCGCGCGTCCGATCCCAAAGCGGCGTATCCAAGCCTCATACCGCTCTTCGCCCAGGAGCGTGGCGACCTTGATCGCCGCGATATTGCTCGACTCCGCGAAGGTCTGCGAAAAGGGAATAACGTTCCGTTCATGGGTATCATAAATCCTTCGCCGAAACGCCCTGAAGCTTCCGCCCTCGCAATCAATCGGATCGTCCCTGCGCACGAGCCCCAGTTCCAACGCAGCGGCGCTCCCGATAAGCTTGAACGCGGAGCCCGGCTCGAAAACATCGACAACAGCCTTGTTCTTGCGGAGCTCCGCTGTAAACTCGTTATATCGGTTCGGGTCGAAACCTGGGCGCGATGCAAGCGCCAGGATCGCGCCGGTCTGCGGATCCATCAGCAGCCCCATCGCCCGCGGCGCGTTCTTATCGAGCATCGCCTCGTCAAGGGCTCGTTCCAGGGCGTACTGAAGTACCGCATCAATCGTCAGGTAAATGTCGTCGCCGCCCGTCGGCGGTTCATACTCCAGCGTAAGAAAATCCAACATGCGGCGGTGGCGGTCTATGCGCGATTCCTTCCGCCCGGCATGGCTGCGCAAGTACTTATCGTAGTGCTGCTCCAGCCCTTCGCTCCCCACGCCTTCCCGATTGACGAATCCCAACACCTGCGCAGCCAGGTCCCGCTCCGGATAGTAGCGGATCGTTTCCTTCCGGGTATCGAGCGCGTTTCCGCTTGGCGCCTCAGACAAATCGCCAAGGGCATCTAACTCCGCGTGGCTCATCCATTTCTTGAGGTAGACAAAGCGTTTCTTCTTGCCCTTAGACGTCCGTGCCGTGAGGATCGAATGCAGTTCCTCTTCATTTCGACCGAGCCGACCGCGGAGAAACGCGGCCAAGCCTTTCGGGTCCTCCACCTTTTTCGGGTCCGCCCAGAGCGAATAGGCCGCGGTATCCGTGGCAAGAAGCCTGTGGTTCCTGTCGAAGATGTCGCCACGCGGGCGCCGAATCGCCTTATCAACGACGTGATACTCGTCTTCCCGGTCAAACTCTTGCCCGGGATCCGTTTGAAGGTGAATCAGGCGTATCGAGATGATGCTGAAGACGGCTAGAAAAACGGCGAAGACGGCGTAGATTCGAACGCGATGAACCGATTGCAGTTGCTCAGGTGAAGGTTCCTGCTTCTTTTTCCGCGCACCCTTGGGCATGGCGCCGGCTAATCCGTGCCCGCCAGTCCGTCCATTGGCGGTAGCGCGTCCTCCAAGTAGAGGCGGCGTGATTCGAGACTGGACGGCCTTGCCATGGCGAAGCGCGAGGCCTCTTCAACGACTCCTCCATCCTGAACCGTACTCGACAGCGCCACTGCGGCAGACTCGCCAACGGTCCGCCTCTGATCCGGCAACGGCTTGACGAGGCCCAGCCGCGGCGCCTGCGCGTCAATCCGCTCGATGCGGCTCAGCCGGTTGCGCCCGTCGCTTAGCTCTTTGACCTCGGTTTCGAGTGCTCGCCGCTCCAGCGTAAGTTCATGGACTCTGTAATTGTTCTGCAAGATATTCGTCTGGAGCCACGCCTCGAAGAAGAGAACTCCAAAAGGCAGCGCGATCAGCGGCGCGCATTTCCACCAGCCGCTCAGCGAGGCGCGGCGTGGATAGCGATTGCTATGAGACATGATACTGCTCCTCAGTTGACCCGTTCCACCGCGCGCAGCCTGGCGCTATGCGCGCGGGGATTTTCTTCAATTTCTCTAGCCGCCGGAAGAATGGGCCTTCGCGTCAGGTTGTGCAGCCTCGCGGGCACGGTCTCCTTGACGCGCCCATCGGGGTGAAGGATCCGGGTAGGCTTTGCCGCGGCGCGGATCGCGTTCTTCACGATCCGGTCCTCGCCCGAATGAAACGCTATCGCCACGAAACGCCCTTCCATCGCGAGAGACGCCAGCCCTTGCGACACCCCTAGTTCGAGGCCGCCAAGCTCGTCGTTAACCGCTATGCGAATGGCTTGGAAGATCTTCCGCACCTCTTCAGGCTCCCCTTCAACAAAGCTGAAAATTTCAGATACTGCGTCGGCGAGACCTCGCGTTGTTTGTATGGGCTCGACCTCATGCCGCGCCAGCAGTTTCGTTGCGACACTTCGCGCCCTGGGCAAGTCGCCGTACTCGCTCAACACCCGCGCCAACTCATCGGCGTCGACAGAGGCCAGATACTCTGCCGCGCTCAGGCCCGATGTAGGATCCATACGCATATCCAGCGGCGCGTCCTGCCGAAAAGAGAACCCGCGGCTCGCTTCATCCAACTGCATACTCGATACACCCGCGTCAATCAGAACGCCATCGACCGAAGCGATCCCCAGCCTCGCCAACACCCGCTCAAGCTGGGCATAGTTTGCGTGAATCGCCTCGGCGCGGGCGCCGAATTCGGCAAGCCGCTCCCGCGCCGCCGCCACCGCGGTCGGATCGCGATCCAGAGCGATGAGCCTTCCTGAATCAAGCCGCTCGGCAATCAACGCCGAATGGCCGCCGCCGCCCGCCGTGCAATCCACGTACACCCCATCCCCGCGAACGCGGAGCAACTCGATGGCTTCCCGCGCGAGAACAGGGACATGCACGGACTACGCCGCCTTGTCGTACATCCGCATGGCCTGCTCTTCGGAGTCGAAAGTGTCAAAGAGCGACTTCACGCCCACCATCCTGAAAAGGCGTTGCGCATACAAATTCACGCCCACCAGCTTCAGGTCGCCACCCGAAGCGCGGAACTGCCGAAGCCGCTCAACAAGAACCCCCACGCCCATGTAGCTGATGAAGTAAGCGCCACCCATATTCACGACGACGTTGTAGCGCTCCTCGCGCAAGCATTGCACGAAAGCCGCGCGCAGGTCGTTCACGCCGTCCTCGTCAATATCGCCCCGTAGCCGGAGCGCCACGACGTGCCCATAATCTTGCTTGTCAACCTGCAACATGACTTCGCCTCCGTAGTTAAAATCCGTTCCTCAACGACCCGCTGCCACTTCACTCTCATGTTGCGCCTCCTCTTCGCCACCGGCAAAGAGGAGCGACGCCATTTCCTTGAAATCAGCTTGCTTCTCCGTTTGGTACGCCTTCCAGACATCGCGGCCCCACAGCTCGAGGTGGTCATCCACCCCGATGAGCACGACCTCTTTGTCCAACTTCGCATGCTCACGCAGATGAGCCGGAACCGGCATGCGCCCTTGACGGTCGGGCTGCGCCTCCGCTACGCTTCCAAAAAACATTCGTCGGAAATCGATAGCCTGCGCGTTTATCGAGGAGTGCTTGCCTGCTTGCGCGCGGATTTTGTCCCATTCATCGCGAGGAAATAAGAATATGGATTGATCGAAGCCCCGCGTCATGAACCATTGAATATGGCCCATGACGTTCATCGTCTCTCGAAGACGGCGCGAAATCGTAATCCGGCCTTTGTCATCGAGAACAGTCTGGGATTCGCCAAAGTACATAAATCACCTAAAATTAACCATACACCACCACTTATGAGCTTAAAAATACCATTTATTACCACCTTTGTCAAGGGGTGCCAGGGCGGTTCCGCCCGGTTTTCAGGCGCATCTCGTGTCGGAATTCCAAGGAATGAGACCATTGACCACAGTATATTCTGGTCATCAGCTATCGAGATACAGCATATAGAGTAAAGTGCGGATTCAATAAATCTTGAAAATAAATTTCCAACTCCCCAAAATAAGACTTCACCGACAAGAGTCGAACACTGGCCCTTATCGACGCCACCGGCAAAGATGGGCAATCTCGATAAAAGCACGACATCGTCATTCTGAACGAAGTGAAGAATCTCTTCTCCACCAGCGACTTACGCACGAAAGAGATCCTTCACTTCGTTCAGAATGACAGCCCTGGCGACTTTTGTCGGTGCCGTCAAATAATGGAGACAGAGTCAGAGCTGAGATGGGCTTTGGATCGAGTAAGGGTCCGGAACGAGCAATCCGGCATCACCGAAACACTATGCGAGTGGTTCTACCGGAGTGAACTCGTGTAGTATTTGGTTCGGCAATTCTTTTGGTGGGAAAAAAGTAATAACCACGCCCAGAGGACGTGGCCTTGCTTTGGCTACTCAGAGAGTGGCTGAGTGCTTGCA
>CAYNZS010000285.1:0-5136 GCA_964401695.1 uncultured Nitrospirales bacterium | reverse complement strand
AAGGACTTACAACGTAAAATCAGGCAAAATCAGAGCCCAACTGTAGAAGATGGGTATGAGCCGTGCCTCGGGCCTTTCTGTCGATGGGTTGGCTTGCCATCGTGGGGCTACGTATTCAGTTCGGCGATCTTTCCTTCGACTAACGCACAGATTTCCTTGAGGCGCTTTTTGGTGTTGGCTTCGGCGCGCATGACGAGCATGGGCGAGGTGTTGGATGCGCGGACAAGGCCCCAGCCGTCGTCGAATTCGATGCGGGCGCCGTCGATGTCATTCACATCGAGGCCGAGGTCTTGCTTGAAATGGCGGGTGGCGGCTTCGACGATCTTGAACTTCCTGTCGTCGGTCGTTTCGATTCGAATTTCGTCCGTGACAAATGTCTTCGGGATATCGGCCAGGTGATCGTGCAGAGTCTTGCGTCCTGCCGCGAGAATCTCAAGCAGGCGGGCCCCTGCGTACACAGCATCGTCGAATCCATACCAGCGGTGTTTGAAGAACATGTGTCCGCTCATTTCGCCGGCCAATTCTGCCTTATATTTTTTCATAGCCGCTTTGATGAGAGAGTGGCCGGCGAGCCACATGACGGGCTTGCCGCCATGTTTGGCGATGTCTTCGTAAAGGCTGCGCGAGCATTTCACTTCGCCGATAACGGCCGCGCCCGGTTTCTCTTTGAGAATCGAGCGGGCAAATAGGATGAGTAGCCGGTCGCCCGCGATAGTCTCGCCACGGCTGTCCACCGCGCCGATCCGGTCTGCGTCGCCATCGAAGGCGATCCCCAGGTCGGCCTTGTTGCGTTTGACCGCGGCAACGAGCGGCTTGAGGCTGTCGGATAACGTGGGGTCGGGATGATGGTTCGGGAAGTTCCCATCCACTTCGCAGTACAGGGGAATGACTTCGCAGCCCAGCGACTCGAATAGGGGCAGGGCTGTCTTGCCGCCGACGCCGTTGCCGGCATCGATAACGACTTTGAGTTTCCGTTTCAGCTTGATGTCGCGCTTGATGCGGCTGAGGTACTTCGGCACGATGTCCATGCGGGTGATGGTCACCGTCTTTTTCGTGGTTAGGAGTTTTCCCGCTTCGGCGATCTTGCGGATCTTTTGAATCTCGCTGCCATGGATGGTCGATTCGCCGACGGCAACTTTGAGGCCGTTGTATTCCTTTGGATTGTGGCTGCCTGTGATCATGACCGCGCCATCGACTTTGAGCGAAAAGAGAGAGAAGTATACGATGCCGGTGGGTACTTCCCCCAGGTCGATCACGTTGATGCCAGAGGAGGCCAGGCCATCGATGAGCGCGTGGGAGTAGGCTTTGGAGGTGAGGCGACCATCCCTGCCCACGGCCATGCAATCGAACTTTTTCTTCCCGCGCATGTATACGGCAATGGATTTGCCAAGGTGTTCGACGATCTCCTCGGTCAGATCTCGTTTCGTTACGCCGCGGATATCGTATTCGCGAAAAATCTTGGATTTAATTTTCACCGTAATCTCCATTCTTCCCGTATGGGAAACCCCCTGCTCTAAGGCGGCTATTTCTCGTCTTCATCCTCATTGTCTAAATCGCGGATAATCGATTCCGCGTAATCGGCGGCGCGATTCAGCAGCCCATAATCGATTGCGCCGGCCCGGTCTTCCGGCCAGTCCGCCGACTGCGGCAGGCCGTCTTCGCCCGTCGCCATGATGCCCAAGGTCTTATACCCCCGGACTAGCGGTATGAGGGCATCCGTCGGCAGGCCGCGGTATTTCAGCGGGGCCGCCTGGTATTCCTCCGCGCGGCCGCGCGCCAGACCGACGAGTTTCTTGGATGACTTGAAAAGACTCATCATCCCTTCCCCCGTGATGTAGCGTAGCGTCCCCGTCCCCACGCAAGATAGATTCAGGAAATAGGTGCGCTGGCGTTGGACATCCACTTGAGCGCACAAGTGCCACATGCCGTTCAACCCCGATTCCTTGCTGCCAGTGGCGACGATGAGCACATCGGTCGTCTTGAGCGGCGCCGCGCTGAAGCGTTCTGCCAGCGCCAAAAGCGTGGCCACGCCAGAAGCATTCGCGTTCGCGCCCCGCGTAGGTTCGCTGGTGTTCTCGCCAATATAGAGCGTTGCCGCGGCTCCGATCAAAATGAGCACCGCTATCCACCGCAACGCGATTATCGCATGGATGACCGCTTCAGGGCTCGTTCGCCCGGCCTCGACCGCGCAGGTCAGCGCGACGACAAGCATCGCGAGGACAATCGCGTAGTGCGCCGCGCGCAGCCAAGGCAGACGTTCTGGCCGACTCCACTGGGTGTCGCTAGCGGAGTCGTAGTGCGAGGCGATGACGAGTAGGCGTTTCGGATTGGGGCTCAGAAAACGGGCCGTCACGTTTTGGGTCTCGAATTGGGGCAGGAAGCGGCTCATCGCACGGTAGCCCGTGAATTCGGCCATGTACATAACGAAAACCGCCACACCGTAGAACAGCGCGAACCAAGGCGCCCAGATGGCCACGACGGCCACGACAAGAAATTCGATATAGTAGGAAGCGAGGAGGTAAGCGAAGGTGTCGATGCTATGGAAGTCGTCGGTCGTAGCGTGGATGGTGTATTCCTTGAATCGTTCCTCGAGGTACTCGGCCGCCACGCGTTCGTTGTCCGTATTCGCGCGGCGGTGGGGAAGGCGTCCCGCCAGAAATTCCACATCGCGCCGGAGCTGCTCTTCTCTGCCCACGTAGTCGGTCAAACCCCTTTAAGCCCGAATATCTCCCCAATTGTCCAGGGCAATGGGAAAGTGTAGTCTTATCGCCGGTTCGATGCAAGGAAGGCATCGAAGCCAAGGAGTGTGCGACGTGAAAAGAGCGGTGTTCTTCGACCGGGATGGAACGCTGATTGAACTGGTCCATTATCTGAGGGATCCGGCCGACGTTCGCCTCGAGGCGGGGGCGGGGGCGGCGATGCACGAGCTGCAGCGGTTGGGGTATGCGCTGGTGATGATAACGAATCAATCGGCGATTGGCCGGGGCCTGTTAACGGAGGAAGGGCTCGATGAGATCCATGCCGAACTGAACCGGCAACTGGCCGTCTTCGATGTGCGTCTCGACGGGATTTATCATTGCCCGTTGGCGCCGAAGCAGAAGGGCCAGACGGTCATCGAGCATCCCGATCGGAAACCGGGGCCGGGCATGCTTCTGCGCGCCTGCAGCGAGTTAGGATTGGAAGCTGCGGATTCTTGGATGATTGGGGATTCTTTGAGCGATATTCTGGCGGGGCGGAACGCGAGGTGCAAGGGGAGTATTCTGGTGCGCACGGGGTATGGGGATCGCGTGGACGCGGAGGCGCATGGGTTTAGGCATGTGGCGAAGGACTTGGTGGAAGCCGCCGGGATGGTGGCCGAACTGGATGGAGTTTCAGCGGCTGAAGCGTGATGTTCTGGCGCCGCGCGCGGATTCCTTCGCGGCCTATGCCATTCCGACTATCCCCTTGAGAACAACGCCCACGAAGAAAGCCAGGAAGGCCGCACCGCCGCCGATGAGGACGATTTCAACTGCCGATCCCGACAGGGAACGGTGAGTGACCTTACCTTTCACTACGCCGATGAGGGCAAACGTGAATACCGTCATGACGGCGCTGGTCGCGAAGGTGCGTGTCGGCTCTAATGCGGGCGACAGAAACAGCGGGGCTATGGGGATAAGGCCGGCGAGAAGGAATGCGGCGAAGGTGACGAGGCCGGCTTTACAGGGGCCAGGTGGCTCGAGTTGGAGTCCAAGTTCGTCCGTAATCATCGTGTCAACCCACCGCTGACGGTCTTCCGTTATGATGTCGGTAATCTGTTCCAGAAGTTCATCGCCGAATCCCTTCGCCTTGAAGATCTCCCGGATTTCCGCCCGCTCGGCGCTTGGGTCGCGGTCGATGTGGCGCTCCTCCCGCTGCCGCGCTTTCGCGACCAGTTCGTGTTCGGACTTGGTCTTGAGGAAATTGCCCACAGCCATGCTGAACCCGTCGGCAAGCACGTTGGCGAAACCAAGAATGATGGCAACACCGACCGAGAGTTCTGCTCCCACGACGCCCGAAACGACCGCGAAGGTCGTAACCGTCCCGTCCACGGCCCCCAGGATGAAGTCACCGAGATAGTTGTGCTGCGTGTCGCCGCCGATGCGGAATGCAATGGCATCTTCGGTGTGGTCTTCTGAGAAGTCTTCGCTGTCGGAATCGTGGGAGTTGCTGGAATTGGAGGACATATCTTGCTCCTGAGCCGGTGGTGCGGCTATTCGAGTCGCGTTCTTGGCGGTGGCGAAGTCAAAAGCGCACTTCGTAGCCTATGTAGAGGTCGGGTTCTAGGGGGTGTTCTTGGATGACTTCGTACTTCTTCTTGACGAGGGGCCATTCTTCAGGGACGCAGACGCCGTAGATGTATTCGATCCCCACGCAGTCTTCGAGGAGGATTTCCGCGATCTCTTTCGGTGGCTTGATTCGGAAGCGGTAGTGGCGTCCAATTTCCCTAATGCCGAGGCGTCCGTAGAAACGCTGGGCCTTTCGATCTTGAGACCAGTATTCGAGGCGGTTGAAGCCTTTCTTCTTGGGGTCCTCAGCGGCGGCATCCATGAGCGTAGGACCCGGGCCGAGGTTAGCGCATTCGGGCAAACGGCCGAATTCGGTTACGTAGCCGCCACGGCTGTCTTTCAACAAGCAGATTTCTCCGGGCTCGTTATCGAATTAGGTATCAATGAGGCCAACGATCTTGCCTTCGTGGATCGCGACGCGGCGTGTAGATTCGAAGCCCTTATAGTTGGGCCGTTCCTGGATGGAGTAGTTCCAGGAATGGGAGATGCTCAGGATAATCGCGTGCACGCGTATCCATTCCTGTTCGTCCTCGACGCGGTATTCGCGGATTTCTATGGCCATGAGAGTTCCTTGGGCGTTCCGAGAAGCATGGCGGGTCGCGTGGCGGCGGATCAAGCTTGTCCGGAAGACGGCTGGCGTGGCTGAAGACTCGATCCTCCCTAACCCGGCGTAGCCGGAAGCAAGAGTACTTTTCCATGGGCCATTGTTTTTTGGGCGATGGCTTTTTCCGGAAGTAGCCTATGGTGCGGGAATGACTCATTTTACCGAACGTCACGCTGATAAGATAGCTTTAGACCTTTCGTGCTTTGACCGGGTCCTCATTTCGGGTTC
>CAYNZS010000284.1:0-5145 GCA_964401695.1 uncultured Nitrospirales bacterium | reverse complement strand
GCTAACAACCATGCGAATAAACAGGCTGCGTAACCGCAAAACTCTAGGCTAGGCGCTCGAGCAACCATTCCGCCCCCGAACCGAGAGCCTACCCGGCACACAGGGGACGATAAACCCATCAGACAACTGAAGCGGCAGCTTTACTTGCGCGGGAACGCTAGGCGGACAATCTATGAATGTGTAGTCGTAATTCTGAACAAGAAATCTACGTATCTGGGTCCGGCCGTAGTCAGCCAGCTTCTTGTATCCATCCTTTTCATAGTCGTTTTCGTACGTGTGAACTCGGCTTTGAATGTCGTCGATTCTCATCGAGTCCGGTATCAAGTCCAGCCCCGCTATCCCTCCGCCGATATTGGAGACGGAATCCACGACATAGCCCGGCACACGCCGCTGAACGAACTCTGGCTTGAGCATCGCGCCCATCAGATCGTGGAGGGTTCGTCCGTGCTCCTCGCAGGAGTTCAGTCTCTCTTCGCCGACCAGCAACTCGCTGGCTGCGCACTGATGATCGGCGTCCACAACCAACATCCGGCGCCCTTGGCTCGCCAGACACTCCGCTATCGCAATGCAGCTGGTGGTCTTCGCAACCCTCCCTTGAGATTGAACATCGACGGTATTGGCATTGTATTCGTACCCCTTTCTCACGACGTAGGCTGCCTTCTTCGAATTCCAGGCCGCTTGCTTCACGCGGTCGAATCCAGTGGTTGTACAACACTCGGCATCCACGCGTCAATATATCGGATGAAGCCAACGGATCGATGCCGCAACCTTGTGTTCAGTGGACATGCCGGTCAATGCAAAAAAACAACTCTTCTCAACTCATGGAAGCGGCCGCGGTCCGCGCACTGGATCTTCAGGAACTTGCCGGACCGTCTGCAAAAGGGTGATGAATGGACCCCACAGAAACTTGAGAATACAACGAGGGATTGAGCCAGAGCAAACCGTCCATCGGCAGGCCATTGCCGAGGAGCCGCATTCAAAATATCGATTATCTTCGACACAGACAAGCCTGTGATTGGTCAGGGGAAAATTTGCCCGTTCGCATGGTAATCTTAGCCCATGACTACTCCGGTTCTACTTCTAGCATTGATGGTGTTCACTGTCGCGGCCCAGGCGGAGGAGGGCGATGCTCCGCTTTCCTTCGGAGCGATGGGCGATGGGCCGCGCGAAAGCAGCGAATGGCCCGAATTCGCCAGGCAGATAGCCGCGGAGAGCGACGACCCCCGGAGCATGTTCTTGGTGCACCTTGGCGATATCTGCAAGGGCACGAAGGCCCTCCCGGAATGGCATTACATCGGCGTGGCCGCACTGCTGAAAACATCTCGCAAGCCGGTGTACGTGGTGATTGGGGATAATGAGTGGAATGACCTTGAGGATCCAGCCATCGGTTGGGACTACTGGCTAAAGCATTTTGGAAGGTTCTACCGTCACTTCGACAACGCCCCGGCCACTGTGACTCAGCCCGAGCAGACAGGGAATTTCGCGTTCGTAAAGAACCGGGTGCTGGTCATCGGCCTGACGCTTGTTGGCGGCACCGTGCACGATGAGGAGGAATGGAAACGCCGTGATGCAGACAACCTCGCTTGGGTGAACGAATGTTTGGACCGCTTTGGGCCCGGCGTTCAGGCTGCGGTGGTGTGCGCCCAGGCTGCCCCTAGCAATAGGAAACACGGCGGCTTTACCGCGCAATTCGTGAAGAGCGTAGAGGCGTTCGAAAAACCCGTGCTCTATGTGCACGGCGATGGACATGTCTACCGGCTTGACCTCGCGTGGCGCGCGCCAAATCTCACGAAAGTACAGGTGGATAGAGTAGCCACGAATCCGCCCTTGCTGATAACCGTGACCGCGAATTCCGACAAGCCGTTTACTTTCGATAGGCGCATCGAACCGTAGGGCTTCGCGCCAAGAATCACATCGCTCACCCTCGACCACGCGGGCTACGGCGCGTCTCGTTTCAGTTGGAATCGAAGTGAATTGCCGTTAAGCTATTGTATTGACTTACAATTGGTGCAGCTCTTGAAAGCAAGGCAAAGCATATGTTTTCTATCATCCAGAACGAAGTGAAGGATCTCGTTACGGCAGGAGCACAATGAAATGAAGATGCTTCGCTTCGCTCAGCATGACGGATAAGATGGAAACAGCATGAATCGACACACTAACAGACTAATGGCCGGCGGTCATGTTCTCTCTTGTATCCTCTGAAGTATTGAAGATAGGGAGAGAGGCATCTTGTCCATCGTTTGTAGCGGGCGAGACGTCCACCCTCCCCTGGCCAGTACCTTCTCCTGTCTGCTTTCTTGATGAGAGTTCCCGAAGGCTTACTATTCATGATGATTGGCTCCTACTGATGCCACGTCTCTCTTCTTGAGAGCGTTGGGCGACTTCGAGTAGAACATAATTGCAAAGAAGATCTGTGGCGATTGCGGGCGGCTCATTCCGCCAGAAACCCTGGGTAGCGACTGCTCTTTCTGCCACCTGGACCTGGACCTGGGCCTGCGTACCCCAGGCAACACGGTAGCGGATCTTGGCGCCGCTCTGTCTGGCGAGAACCTCCCAGTGGGCCTGATGTCCGTACAACTGGTCATGACCACACCGAAGGAACTTGTCGAGGCGCTGGCGACCTGTTTGGTCGAAGGCCCACGTCCGCTAGTGGATTACCTTGAAACGCGAGAAATCGTTACCCCTCCGCAACGCCAAATGCTCGATGGGCTGCTCGAAGAATCGCTCCACCAAAGCTAGGGCAACGCGTCGAGAAGCCTCGAAATGTTCGGAGGCAAGAAACAGATCTCCCACATCCTTCGCGCCTCTTCACCACGCGAGGAAGCCAGCATGGTCGCCGGCGAAATGGGCATCCGCCTGGACACGGAAGCCTTAGCCGCATCTGGCCGCAATACCCTCACGAAGGGGTCGGGCCGCTACACGAGCCATCGCGAGCACTCCCGAGGAGGCATGGGACGAATTCTCCTGGTCAATGACGAGTACCCGATGCGCGATATTGCGCTCAAGGAACTCTTGCCAAAGACGTCCAACGCTACCGACGGGGCCTCCGAGGAGGAACTGAACGAAGAGGCGCATCCCGATCTCACGGCCGAAACCGTCGCTCGATTCATCCGCGAAGCGCAGGTCACCGGCCAACTGGCGCACCCTTCGATCGTGCCCGTATACGAACTCGGAAAACGCGAAGATAGGACGCTCTATTACACGATGAAGCTGGTTTGTGGCGGGCACCGATCGAGTCGTGAACATGTGTGTTCCAGTGGCTGGCCGGCTTCTTCGTACGATTGCTACGATGCCGGGCACCGTCCGTGTGATTGGAGCGTGTCCCGACGGAACGCGGCTACTTGTTGGCGGGATCGGTTTCGATTCCGAGGTCATTCCTATCGCCGACATGCAGGGGTGGCGAGTTTGTCCGGGCCACACCGATGGGGTAACGCAGGTTGCGTTTAGCCCCGATGGCCGCCTTTTGGCTTCGGTGGCGGGGCGTTGGCCAATTCCCGATGACAAGCGCATCCTCCTGTGGGACGCTGCGTCTGGCAAACTGCTCCGCTCACTTGCCGAAGAAGATGAAGACGCTGCGCAAGCCATTCGGTGTGTTACATTCTCGGCAGACGGCAAGAGTATATTCGATGGCGGTTCTGAGGGACATATCCGGCGCCGGGATGTGCAGACGGGCAAGATAGTGCAGACGCTCAACACGGGGATGGAACATGTGCTGGGGCTGTCAGCAAGCCCAGACGGTCGCTACGTGGCCTCAATCGGATTCGGCCTGCCGACACGTTCGTGCTGTGGGATCTTGAGGCTGGGATCATCGCCTTCGAGTTGGATGATGGCCCCTCGGACCATGTGTCCTATAGTTCAACTAGAACATACATTGCGTATTCGTTTCGCCACGGTACGGAAGCCCGCGTGGTCAATGTCTCCCAGCGCTCGGTGGAAGCTTTCCTCGATACCGGCGACAACTGGACGGTAGCCTTTAGCCCGGATGGAACGCAAGTAACCACAGGTGGAGATTCCGCGACCGTCCGGTTGTGGGACGCAAAGACGTGGCGTCTCGAGCGGGAACTCGATGGACATAATGCGAGAGTTCGCGCGTTGGCCTACACGCCGGACGGCGAGCGCCTGGCCTCACGCCGCGGCCCCACCGATGTAGTTTGTCGAACGTTTCTTTAGATTCACCAATTGGCCATCTGCGGGTACTTTGTAATTTAGTGAGCGTTCAGGGGGAGAGAAGACAACGCAAGAGTGCTGTCTCGTAAGTACTGTCGCACTAGTGGTCTAGTTCAATCGCTCTCTATGCAGAAAAGATGGTGTGTTGTGCGAATCAGAAGCCGGCCGGACACGGCTATAGGAGATGCAACAATTTCGTCATTCATCTTAATCTCCGACACGATCTCAAATTCACCTTCTATTCCTACAACGAAGATTGTGCCATCGACGCGTGCGGCGTAGAGGTGACCGCCCGCGATCAGCGGTGAAGCGTAGAAACGTAAATTTCCTTTGCCTGGCAGTTCACCGGTCCATACGCTTTCCCCTGTCTTGGGATCGATGCGATCGACTTCACCACCGTCACGAACCGTGTAAACCCGACCTTCGTATTCTGCTGGCGACGGTACAAAGGGGCCCGTGTCCTCGCGCTTCCATAGGCGATGGGTATCCGTTATGTCGCCGCTTCCCCCCAGCCGGATTCCGTGGAGACGAGGCTTGCGTCTGAGCGTCCGGCCGTAAGGAACAACGACCACCTCCCCTGAAATGACGGGCGAGCCGATGGCGGGCCATAGGTCTTCGCCTTCAGGATTGAATCCGCCGCACGACCAGATCATGTTTCCATCGGCGGCACCATAAGCGGTAAGATGCCGTCCTCCCCATACGATCAGGGCCTCCGTCCCGTTGTGCGAGAATACGAGGGGCGTGGAGTAGCCGTGACTGCCTTCTTGTGGCGTCTCATAGTTGCGGGCGACTTTCCATCTCACTTCGCCTGTAAACTTGTCAAAAGCGGCTACCCAGGATTCCCCATCGTGTAGTTCGGTAATCACAACATCCTTTGAGGTTAGGACCGGGGAGGCGGCAAAATCAAAAAAACGGTTGTCTTCGCCGTATCGCTCGAACAAGTTAGTCTTCCAGCGGATCGATCCGTCGAGTTCAAGC
>CAYNZS010000283.1:0-5149 GCA_964401695.1 uncultured Nitrospirales bacterium | reverse complement strand
TACAGTCCCAACCCATCGGCTGGTTCACACGCAGCAATTTTGGCGGCCGGTTCTCCTCCCAGCTCAAGTATGCCGGCTGGGACGGAATCGTGATCGAGGGCAAGGCGCCTGAGCCGGTCTGGATAGACATCCGCAATAGGGACGTGCAGATCCGGGACTGCGTCGGCTTGTCGCTGTGGGGCAAGGACACACGGGAATGCCAGCAATCCATATGGAACTACGTGGCCGGAAACGATAGCTATGGCGAGTGGCTCAAGCCGCGGGGCAAAGACGGGGGCCAGACGACGCAGCGTCCCGCGGTGGCGACCATCGGTCCGGCAGGCGAGAATCTGAGCCCAATGGGGTGCCTCATCCATGACGCGGGAAACGGCTCGGGGCAGGGCGGTTTCGGCGCGGTCTGGGGTTCGAAGAACCTCAAAGCCATAAGCGCCATCGGTACGGGTGGGGTCGAGATACACGACCCGAAGGCCCTGATGCGGGCCCGGCTATGGCAGAAGAAGAATTATTCCTTCAACCTCGAGAGCGGCCGCGCGTGGCCGACCCACAATGTTTTCGAAGCCGCTTCCTGGCCGCTCGAGCTTTACGGAAAGGGGCTCGTCCCGGTCCGCCACCGGGCTCAGGCCTGTGTCGGCTGCCATGCGGGCTGCCGCGGACGGTACGAAGACGGGGTCGGCAACGAAGTTATTTGCATGAACGCCTATTTCTACGGCGGCGGCAACACTCTCGATATTCAGCGCCAGGCGGGCGACCTGGTCAACCGGTACGGCGTGAATGCCTATGAGGCGTCTCATGGTCTGACTTACCTCAGCGTCCTGAGGGACTCAGGCGCATTTGACACGGGCACGGGGCTCGACTGCCCGTTGGATTTTAATGACTATGGGAGCCTGGAATTCGTCGAACAGTATGTGAAGATGATTTCCTACCGGAACGACGGCCGAGGCAACCCGAGCCGGTTCGGCGCGGATCTATCCGGGGGAATCGTGCGGGCAGGGTTAAAATGGAGCGCGATGATCGGGCGCGGGCCGGAGCGCGAACTGCAGGAACTGTTTCCCTTTTGGGGGCTCCCCGTTCACAGGGATCCCCGAACCTCGGTAGACTGGGGCTATGGGAGCGTTCTGGGCGACCGGGACATCAATGAGCACGACTTCGACACGATGACGCGGGGCGAACCCGAGGAAATGGTGCGGATCTTCACGGACAAGATGGAGCCCTTCGAGGGCGACCGGTTGATGCTGGATTACAGCGATGACAACATCTATTCGGAGCACATTGCAAAACTCGTATCTTGGCACCGGTACTACACACGGTTTTTCAAGCAGTCCCTGTTGTTCTGCGACAGCCGTTGGCCGGATATGTTCAACCCCCATGCTGGGGATAATGTCGGTTCAACCGGCTTGGCCGAGCCCAAATTCCTGAAAGCCGTAACGGGAAAGGACCTCAGCTTCCTGGAAGGCATCGAACTAGGCAAGAAAATTTGGAACCTCGACCACGCTATCTGGACGCTTCAGGGACGCCACCGTAACATGGTCCATTTCACCGAGCTCCACTACAGGGAGGCCAGGGGCCCGGCCTGGGCTGTGCTGGCTAGGAAGGACGGAAAATGGGGGCGCTATCGCGGGAGTACGCGGCATCTGGAGAAGAGCCGTTTCGAGGAGTTCAAGACCTTATTCTACGAGCTGCAAGGCTGGGACACGGCGTCAGGATTTCCGAAGAGAGACACGCTAGCCAGCATGGGCTTGGATCGTGTCGCGGACGAACTCGAGGCGCAGGGCAAGTTGGGCGCCTGAGCGCTCTTAACTACCGTTCGTCGTTCCCACGGCACTCCGTGGAACGAGATAAGATTTGTGGCGTATCAGGTCGACTCCTGTAGCTCTTTCAACTTTTCTTCCCTTATCTTCTTCTTGAATATCTTGCCGGTAGCGCCCCGCGCAAGAGGTTCCTTCTGCAGGTAAAGGATACTCGGAATCTTGAACTTGGCGAGATGGGGCACCAAGAAATCGAGGAGCTCCTGCCTGTTCAAGTCGGCGCCCTCTCGAACCATCACGACGGCGGCCACCTGTTCGCCCAGCCGTTCCTCGGGCAAACTGAACGCGGCGGCCTCGAAGACATTGGGATGCTCATGCAGGGCGTCTTCAATCTCGCGGCAGGCAATATTCTCGCCTCCTCTGATAATCAGATCCTTTGCCCTGTCCTTTATGTAGATAAATCCCTCGTCATCAATCAGGCCGATATCGCCCGACCGAATCCAGCCATCGTCAAGATAGATTTCCGCCGTAGCCTCGGGGTTTCGCCAGTAACACCTAAGATTCGTCGAACTCTTAAAGCAGATCTCGCCGAGTTCGCCGGCATTGAGGTTCTCCCCGCCATAGCCAATGACCTTAATATCCATTATCGGCGCCGCGGCGCGTCCCACGCTGTCTGGCTTTGCTGCGTAGTCATCCCCGCCATTGCCGGAGCCGAGGGCCGTGGTCTCGGTCATGCCATAACCGATTGACGCGATGTGCCTGCCCACCCGCTTTTCCATCTCCTTGACGTGTTTCGATGGCCGGGCCGCGCCGCCACCGCCGAGAGACATCAGGCTGCTGGTATCGTGCTCATCGAAATTGGGCGAATTGGCGATATCCCAGGACATCGAAGGTACGCCGATAAACGAAGTGATACGCTCCTTTTCGATGAGCCTCACGGCTTCTTCGGCGTCCCACTTGTACATGATCACCATCTTCCGTTTGAACCGGAATGAGCCGAGAAACTGGGACACTAGTCCGGTGAGGTGAAACAGCGGCACGGACAGTAGGCCCGCCGATTTGTACGCCGGCTGAATCTCATCCAAGCAGTCCCGGTTCAGGTGAAGCATTCCTAGGATCCCGAGCTCCCAGGTCATCAGTGCGTTGATGATGGCGCGATGGGTACCGACCACGCCCTTCGGATGCCCCGTCGATCCGGAGGTGTACATGATATAGGCATCGTCATCGATATCTACCTCGGCTTCGGGAAACTCCGTTTCCGTTCCCTCCGCCATCAGATCGGAGTAGGCCACGCACCAATCGAGCACGCCGTCTTCCGGTCGAACGAGGATCACCGGCAACTTCAGATCGGCCACGTATGGCGCCATGCGTTCGGCGCGCTGCGGATCGGCGAACACCAGTTTCGGCTCGGTGTGTTGAAGGCCGTACTCGATCTCAGCCCCTTGCCACCATGCATTCATCGGAACCGCGAGAGCGCCCAACGCGGTGATGGCCATAAACGCGATACAAAATTCCGGATAATTTCGCATGGCGATGACCACCCGGTCACCCTTCTCGATGCCGTAGGCCTCTTGAATTCGCCAGGCCAGCCGGGCCGCCAGACGATAGGTTTCGGAAAAGGTATACCGTTCCTCTTGGTACACAATGAAATCCCAGTCCCGCTCCCCGAACCACCCGGTAAAAGCTCGGGAAATGAAGGCATCCTTGTCCATGCCCAGCGCGTATACCGCCTTGAGGTTCTCTGGTGTCGATTTGAACACCGGGTAGTCTGCGGCGCCAATCCTCTTTGTGACCACTTCGTAAGGGGCATTCGGCCCGGTCATTTCATCGAGGATCTGTTGCCGCACTTCATCGGTAATGACTGTAATTGCACTCACTCTCGTCTCTCCATTATAGATTTCAGGGTCGTTGGCAGTGCCAGGCATTGCGGGAAACAAATACGTCGAATCCGGCCCGATTGACAGCGCCTGGGCGGTCAGGCTCCCGCGGGGATGTGGCCGGGTGGCCTCACCTGTTTGAAGCCCAGCGCGCTGGACTCATCGCAGACCATGACGCAGACCCCGCAGCCCCAGCACTTCTCCGGGTCAACCAGCGCCTTGAGTTTCCTTGATTTCTTCTTTCCATTCCTCGAATCGTATTGTGGTTTGATCATCTCGATGGCGTCGAACTGGCAGCGCTCGACGCAATTCTGGCAACCGTCGCACTTGTCCTGGTCAATGAAGGCTTCGAAGCGGCTCTTCGCCCACATGTATCCAATCGATTCTCCCACGGACTCCAGAGGCAAGGACATGAGGCAGCAATCGCGGCAGCATTGGCAACTGAAGTGCACCCCAGTCATATCGGAGTTGTTTGGCCATGTGTGCAGCAGGCCGTCTTCCTCAATTCTATCAAGAACCTCCAACGCTTCCTCGATACCGATCTCCCGGGCAGCGCCGCGCGCGATCATGTTGTCCGCGGACCGGCCGAACTGGAGGCATTTCCAGTCGTCTTGTTCCTCGCTATATTCGCATGCGTGACCCGCCGCGGTGCGACGCTGCCGACAGGGGCACGGGATGATGGAAATGCGTTCCTGCGCCTTAAGCAGTTCGCGGAAATCCTCGTGCGGCGCGACATCCTGGAGATCCCTGATGGCCTTGTAGGCCGGCACGATGCGCATCGGCGGCTTCTCAAGTTTCGCGTTGGCCTTGCCCACTGTAGGGTTCATCTCGTGGACGCAAAAGTCCTCCCAACGCTCGAAGAATTCCTTGTCCTGGACGATGTCCCTTTTCTGTGTGCCCGACGTGGAATCGAGGAAGACCACTATCTGGTTCGTAAAATAGAAGTAGTCGCGATTGCTAAACTTCCCTTTCGGATGGACAACGCCGAGCAGGGCGAGTCTGTCAAGCTCTTTAAAGACCGCCTCTTCCGCGAAACCCGTCTTCTCGACCACCTCCGCTGGCGAACCGGGGAGCGCGGCAACCATCTGTGCCTGTTCGGGCGTCATCAAGCCTTCCATGACCGCCCGCAACCGACTGGAACCCGGATATCCAAGGCCTGCGGCCAATACCTCATACGCGTCGTGTGAATTCATCCCTTTATTGTCCTCTCGTCAACGTTATATCATTCGGAACGGGGATTCTATCACCACAGACCTCGCCAATACCGCTGGCCCGGATATCTCCATGGACTCGACTTCGTCGCCTCCAGCGGCGTCAAATCACCGAAGAAGCCGTGCCACTCATCCGAGAGACGCGCTTCTCCTGAATCGACTCTTGCCCCGGCCTTGGGCGCGCTCCGAGTTGCGCGGCCTCCGTCCCGCCCGCGTTCTCGCTTGAACTCCCGCACGGAATCTCCCTCTCTGACAACAAGCTTGAGACAGTCCCTGTGAACAATTAGGGAGCAATCTCAGCTCCGGATTCGATTTT
>CAYNZS010000282.1:0-5169 GCA_964401695.1 uncultured Nitrospirales bacterium | reverse complement strand
GGCCCACCATTTGCAACAAAATACGGTAGAGAAACCGCAAAACTCTAGGCTAGCGGCGCGACACAGTCGGTACATTGGACTATGTCGTACCGCCAAGAAGCCTGCGGGAAGTATCCAAAGGGCTTGGTCGCCTTCGCGCACGCAGGACCACGGCCATCCCCACCGCCGTTTACATTTGCAGGCACTTACATTTGATCGAGGTCGATCACCGGCTATTTAGACCGCAAAACCCACGGACTCGGGTGGATCAAGCTTGTGCCCGTTGATGATGTCTCAACTTCTTAGAGAATGCAATGTTCTTGACGGCGAAGTCTGTGCGCTCTACATCAAGAATGGCGAATTCCTGGAGGCCCTGCTATCTTTCTCTGCCCGGTATACGTTCGCCCTGCCCGAACGCCAGCCCGGTTGCGCTCCTCAATGCAATGGTGTATCATGAAATTGCTCTACCATGCGACGTTTCTAATAGATTATGGAGGGCAGACACAATGAGAAATCTCACCCCAAAACAGCTTCGGTTCGTCTCCGAGTACTTCGAAGGCGGTAATAAAGTGGCGGCGTACAGACAAGCCTACGACTGCCGACGGATGAGCGACACGACGATCCGCAGGAAAGCGCAAGAAGTCGCGGCATCGCCCAAAGTCGCCGCGGAAATTGAGCGGCATTACACCGACCTTCGCGAGTGCAACATGGTGACGGCCGAACGAGTGATCGAGGAGATCAGCTCCATCGCGTTCGCCGACTTCACCGAATTCATCGAGCTATTCGAGGGCCGCTATCAAGTGCGAGATTCAGACGACTTGACGAAGCAGCAGAGAGCGGCGATCAAGTCCATTCGCTCCGTGGAAACGCCAGATGGCCCGCGCGTCGAGATCGAACTGCACGATAAATTGGGCGCGTTGAGGCAGCTCGCGAAGAGCATGGGGCTCGATAAGAGTAAGTCATCTACTAATGCCACTCAAGTAAGTCTATGCTTAGATCTGGGCAATGGTAGTCCGATTAACCTGGTCGCCTAGGTTCCCGAGGCCATCGACGTGACGCCGGTCCCGGCCGCCATCGAAAGCGACAACGAACTCTCCCGCCGCACGGATATGCGCTGAGTCTCTCAGGAAGCGCGCATCGAATACGCCGATGCTGCGCGGTCTCGGCGATAGGAGTATGGGCGAAATGCTGGCGGTGACGGGATCGGACTAGACTGTCGGATAGTTCTCATCGTTCGATGGAGCAGGTACGAGCCCAACGCGAAGACTTGCCGTTTGATCTCGGTTGCACCGTAGCCGAGATGGATGAGATTGCTGCCGCGATCGGGAGGGGCGAGACGCCGCCCAAGAATCTTGGCGATCCCCTCTTCGCGTATGGCATCGAGGGCTGGGGAACCGCTAAGCCATAGAAAAGGACCGGGAAGAGGTTGAAGAGCTATACGACCTCGATGCCGACATCGGTGACACGGCCAACTTGGCCGGACAATATAAAAAGACTAACGACTCAAGGAGTGTGCTCAGTGGGTGATCTGACTTGTTGTAGCGTTCTCAAACAGGCTGGTATGACGGTCGCGGCTTTGGCGCTGACCACTCTCATCGCACACGGTGCTGAAGAGCAGTCCGAGGGGCAGGAAGAAGCGGTGGACAACACCTCGCTTGTTCCGAAATTCACCTTCGCCACTACGCTGGAAGAGCAGGAAGAGCAACTGAAAACGAATCCTCTCATCGTGCAATTCAGAGAGGCCAGGAAACAGCATGCCGACGACAGGTACCGGCCGCTCTACCATTATATTTGTCCGGTAGGCGCTATCGGCGATCCGAACGGGCTCAGTTTCTGGAAGGGCCGTTGGCATATGTTCTATCAGGTGTGGCCGCCCGAAGACCACCGTCAGCACTGGGGGCACGCCGTCAGCACGGACTTGATCCATTGGCGCGACCTCCCCTACGCGATCTATCCCGGTCCCGAAAGAGCCTCTTTCTCGGGTGGGGCGATCGTCGAGGAGGACCGCGTGGTTGCGATGTATCTCGGCCATCATTTCGGTGAAATGGTTGCCACCTCGAGCGATCCGCTGTTGCTGAACTGGGAGAAGTTGACCGAAGGGGCGGTGATTCCCGAGAACATGCCGGACGGAACGCATCGCGAGGTGTTCGATCCGGGCATCTGGAAGAAGGATGGCATGTACTATGCCGTGACACAGCGTTATTGGGCCGACATGGAGGGGCAATTGTACCGTTCGGACAACCTTGTGGACTGGGAGACGTTGCATCCGTTTGTCGAGAACGATTCGTATTCGCTCCCCGGCGACGACCTATCTTGCCCCTATGTGTGGCCCATCGGCGACCGGCACATCATGACTTTCTTCAGCCACCCCCGCGGCGGAAGGTACTTCCTCGGAGATTACGATAAGGAACGGGATAAGTTTGTGGTGACCGCCGGCGGCGACTTCAATTTCGGAGCGGTGGCCCCGTCCGGCGTGCACGCGCCGTCTTCGTTCCCCGACGGCGAGGGCGGGGTCATCATGATCTTGAACACGAATCACGGCATCGGCTCCTATCTCGGAGGCGGTCAGTTCATGACGCTCCCCCGGCGCCTGACGCTTAGGTCGCACAACGAATTGGGGAACGAGCCGGCCGGAGACATCGAGTCGCTGCGCTACGATCATCAGCAGATGGGACCGACGAAGCTCTCGGCGAATCAAGAAGTCGTGATCGAGAATATTCGCGGCAACGCGATCGAAATCATCGCCGAGATCGAGTCGAAAGATATCATGACGGTCAATGGGATGCTCCCGTCGATCGTAGAGATGAACGTCCTGCGTTCGCCGAACAAGGAAGAGTACACGCGCATCACGTTTTTCAGGGGACGAGGGCGCTTCGGCGCTTTCGGAAGGAAGGGCGGAGAGAGCCTGATTTCGATCGACTCGACCTATTCGTCGACTCTTCCGAACAATCTCTCGCGGGCTCCCGAGACGGCCCCGATTTCGTTGGATCCCGGCGAGCCGCTCAAGCTGCGCGTGTTTATCGATAGGACTATCGTCGAGGTCTTCGTCAACGGCAAACAATGCTTAGCGATCCGGGTGTATCCCGGCCGCGAAGACAGCGTCGGCGTGTCGCTGCGCAGCCAAGCCCATGACACCATGCTCACGCGGCTGGACGCCTGGCAAATGAAGAGTATCTACAAATAGAAACGGGATATAAATTCCGCGACGTACGAGGAGTGGAACATGAAATATCGAATGCAATGCAGTTTGTATATGGCGATTCTCTACTCCGTATTGCCGAGTGCGGGCGCGCCGGCACAGACATCCGATTCGGGAACGGCCCGCGATCTTCGGAAGGAATTTACGGTCGAGAATAAGTACCTTATCATTCCAATCCAGGACGGTACGGCTTTCGATGATATGGATAGCGTTCTGCGCCTCTACGTTGACGATGTGAAGGTTCGCGACTACCGCCTCAAGTTGGCCGATTCCGCCGAAACCACGGACTGGTATGCCCATTTCACTATTGAGGATTACATGGGCGGTCAGGCGCGGGTGGAAGTCGACAATGTACACGAGGAGGGCTTTGCCCTGCTGACCCAATCCGACACCATTCCTGGCCAGGCGGATTTCTACAAAGAGCCTTGGCGCCCTCAGTTGCGCTTTTCGCAGAAGTCGGGTTGGAACAACGATCCGAACGGAATGGTCTACCTCGATGGCACCTACCATTTATTTTTCCAACACAACCCCGTTGGCCGTATCTGGGGCAATATGACCTGGGGACACGCCACCAGCCCGGATCTCCTGCATTGGGAGCAACAGCCCAACAAGATTTTCCGGAGGACCATGGTCAAAGGGGACGCGTTCTCGGGCAGCGCGGTGATCGACAAGTTGAACACGGCCGGTTTTGGCGCGAACGCCTTGGTTGCTGTTTTCACCGACACGGGTACGGGTGGCGAGGTCCTTTGTTATAGCACGGATAACGGGAAGACGCTTACGTACTATGAGAACAATCCTGTTTTGAAGAGAGCAGGCCGCGACCCCAAGGTGAAATGGTATGAATACGATGAGGACGATACGCCTCTGAACAGCACTGCAGAGGCGTTGGGCGGACATTGGGTTATGTGCCGCTTCGATCTTACGGACGGCGCCCAGGCAGCTTTCCATACCTCGACGGACCTGAAGAATTGGAGTTTCCAACACATGCTGGGAGGCATTGGGGGCGGAGGAATCTGGGATTCGTGCATGGAGTTTTCTGAACTTCCGGTGGATGGAAACAGCGAAAACACCAAGTGGGCCATCTGGGCCGGCAACAATTACTATCGAATCGGCGACTTTGACGGCAAGACCTTTACGCTCATTGACGACCCGCCCTACGACCCGGAAGTCGTTAAAGGAGAGACGAGTTTCTTGAAATACCGGGTGCATTACGGCAACCACTTAGCGTCCCAGGTTTTTAACAACACACCGGATGGCCGGAAGATCAAGATGCTCTGGCTATCGTTTCCAACGCCGGAGCCGCCATACAGTCAGCACTTCAACTTCCCGTGCGAACTCACCCTGCGCACTACGAAGGACGGCATCCGAATGTTTGCCGAGCCAATCGCGGAGATTGCGAATCTGCGGAAGAACACTTATACCATTGAAGCGCAGCCAATGCCTGAAGGAGAATCGCTTTCCACATCCGCCAGCGGCACGCTGTTTGATATCCGCGCCAGCTTTGAGGTTGGCGATGCTGAACGAGTAGTCATTTCCGCCAACGGTCTGGAGCTCGTGTATGACGCGGTCAACAAGACTTTGCGGGACACTCCACTAGAACCTGTGGATGGCAAGATCGAAATTCAGGCCGTTGTCGACAACTCCCTCATGGATATCGCCGGCAACGGTGGACGTATTCTCATCCATACATGGCACGGTCGTTCCGTTTCGGTCGACGAGATCAAAATCACGGCGTATGGCGGCGACGCGATTCTAAACAACTTCGAGGCCCACGAGCTGAATAGCATCTATGAGTAGAAGAAGCTGTTCGCCGTCAGCCAAAGTGGGACACTCGGGCCGGTTTAGCGAAGTTACAGGTCGGCGGGTTGCCGAAGTCTATTGGGGTTTGGGATAGTGGCCGTGGGCAGACGAAAGGAGGATCTGTTCATGGCAAGGAATATCGTGAAGGAAATCAGGCGGGCGACGCGGCGTAAGTTCAACGCGGAGGAGAA
>CAYNZS010000281.1:0-5174 GCA_964401695.1 uncultured Nitrospirales bacterium | reverse complement strand
CGTTCGGCTTTGCCTGGGAGCCTCAATGAGCCTTGCCCGCGAATCGGCGCATTAGGCCCAGTGGTACCGAAGCTGTCATGAGGTGCCATCTACGCGGCGATGAAGCCCTTCATGTGACGAGGCCCGCCCCGCGCTGGGGGGTCGGCCCGTGTGTGTATTGTGTGAAATCTGCTACTCTGAGTCGAAAGTCGAAACCCTCAGACGCGAGCGAATAACTGAGGCCATGATTCATCGGGTCTCCGTGGCCGAAATGAAGACCCCCTCCCTCTGTACTACCTGTGCAGTATAAGTGCATCGTATTGATCCTTCCGCCTGTGGACTCTGCGCGCCATCCGGGGGAAGCGCTCCGGGGTGGCGTCCAATTCGCTGATGATCTCAAAAGCACGATCACACGATGCCAAGCCAATCGTTTCGAGCGTTTCGAGGTCGCGCCGTAGGCCCGCCCTGTAGGTGTCGCTGTCGTCGCCCGTGTCGGCCTGGCTGCGCTGCTCGGCTTCGATGCCTGCGGTTTGAAGCGTCATCGTTGGGGCTCTGTGGTCGCGGCCAGTGGCGCTGCTGTCGCCGCCGTGCCGTTGGCTGCCTTGTGCTTCTTGCATCGGGTTTCGAGGAATTTGAAGTTGTCAGGAAAGGCCACGGGCTCGCTTATCAATTCGCCCGCCGCGCGCTGTACGGCCACGCCGCCGTAGTCTCGCTCGCACGAGATGACGCGCCCAAGCGAACTGGCGTCGCCCTCGACTGTCCCGCCAAGGTGGCGGCAGATCGTCTCTGAAAACTCCCGCTTGTGTTGCTCGGTGGCTGTGGTGCCCGCCTTGCGATGTTTCCGGTTCACCGCCGTCATATCGTGATCGAAGGCGGCCCGCTTCCCTGAAGGTGTCGTGTCCGGGATACCTTCCCGGGGGATTTGAATTCCGGCCACGGTTACAAAACGATTCGCATCGCCATCAGAACTATCGCGCGAAGCACCATCCCCATCGGGACAAGGCGGGGGGGGCTTTCCTTTTTCGGATTCCTCTTGATGGGATTGTTGATTGTGATTGTGTTCTATATTGTTGTGTTCTATTGTATTAGCTGTCCCCGGAGCGTCCTTGGGGCATCCTTGGGGCGTCCCGGGGGTGTCCGGGGGGCGTCCAGCCTTGTACTTGGCTTCTGCCGCTTCTCTTTGCCCCACTGTCAACCGGCTTGTCTTCGGCTTTGTTCCGTCAGCAAATAGCTGGCCCGCTTTGGCCAGTCGCCTATGGAGGAAGTCAGGAATTATGTCGGCCCACCCGCGCATGATAAGGCGGTGCGTTGGATGTTCATCCAGCACGTCGCATTCAACGAGAGCATCAAATAGAGCATCCGGGTCACCGGCCCATCCGAGATGGATCGCAAGCTCTTCATTCGAGTAGCGCCCAATATCTCCACCGGGTGCGGTCGAAATTGCAAGCATTCGCAGCTCTTCAATGACGCCCGTCGTAGCATAGCGCGGCAGGTCCAACCGCATCCGAAGCTTCTGGTGCTCTATGGTGTCTGATTCTCCGTGCTTCATGATTAACCCCTCGCTAGCGCCTCTCGAAGCTCCGCCTTGTCCGCTTCCTCGCGTGCCTTCACCTTGTCCATCAGGTCCCTGTCGATTACTTCGTCGAAGGCGTCGGTGATGATCTGTTGGAGCACGTCCGGCGGGAGCGCGTCTACCTCCCAACATTCGCGTCCGAATTGCGCGATGTAGTCCTTGGCTCGCGTATCCTTGAGCTTCGTGGGATTGGGCGGAGGGTTGTACTTCTGGACTTGTTCCGTTGTCAGCGCCAGCATTTCAACCTTGAATGGAATTTCGCCATGAGTGAATGTCGCCAACTTCTCGCGAATATCCCGGGCCATGTCCAAACCGGAGGGGTCATGATCTCCTAGGTAGAAAATGGTGGCTGGGATTTCTCCGTCTCGCGTCCCTTCGCGAATACGCTTCGCGCTCTCGTACATCGCGCTCAGAGACGAGTAGCCCTTGTTCACCATTAGCGTAACGTGGTAGCGGTCAGCCATCGGCTGCAACACGCCCGCCAGCGCCGCCTTCTCGACCCACAGTTCCGCGTAGACCTTCTGTCCTTCCCAGCGCGGAAGGCGATACCAAGCCAAGGCGGTGTCGATCAGGTCGCCCAAAGAGTCGAATTCAGTCGGGCGATCCGCTTGACGCCCGCGATCCTCGATAGTATCCCAGTCGATCAACCCGGCTTTTCGAGCGTTTCCGATCAATTTGCCGAGTGCCTTGTACATCGTCTCTGAACTCTTGATCAAGGCCCGGCCAAGGAGTACGTAGAAGACCTGCCTCAAAGTCAATTTGTAGTCTTGGCCCGAATACTCTTCTGCGATTGCTTGGCACTGTTCGAGAAGGATCCGGTTCCTCTTCTGCGGACGCCAGTCTATGAACTGCTCTTTCATGACTCGCCCTCCACGATTGCCCGCGCCTCAAGGGCCTCGGGAAGCGTCATTTTCGGATGGTCCCGGATGGTCGCTCGCCACCTGCGCCGGTGTCTTTTCGAGGAAGGCATCGTCTTATGCGCCCGCGGTCTGGCTGTCAATCCAGCGAAGCACATCAGACTCCGAAAGCAGCACGCGCCGCCCAACTCGCCGAATGCAATTTGAGAACCCATTTTCTTCGGCGTTGAAGATTAGATGGCGCAAGCCGCCTTGACTTGGCCAAGGATGGCGATCACACCATTGGGGGATGGTCAGAAATTGCGTTTGCACTCGCTCTGTAGCAACGGTGGCCATAACAAGAAAACTCCCACATTTCTTCCGAAGCGCCCTGTGCGTTTCAGATCAACTGTGAGAGTTATACCGCGATCTTGGTTGGGACAAATGAGCATGTGTCCCAACTTTCCTTTATCTTGTTGTGCGGCGCTGGATTGTCTTTGCGCATACTCCGAACTTCTTCGCCGCCCGTTTGCACGCATTGCTGTACGTTTGCCCGGCCTTTAGCAGCCTGTCAACCTCGACTTGGTAACCGGCCCACCGCTTCTCTTTTTCATCGGCTGTGCCGTACTTACGCTCGTGGCCTTCGCGGAATGCGCCCCGGTTCTTCTTCGACTGTGCGATGAAGTCATTCGCGGTCCACCTTTCAAGTATCGCCGCGTCCCTTCCGATGTCGATGGCTCTCTCGATGGCTGCGTCTATATCGCCATCGGCCTTGCAAAGGCAATGAGCCTGTCGAACGTGTCGGCGGCCTGACCGTCGTCGCAACGCGCGGTCAACACGGGCTTGAACATTTCCTGTTCGGCAGGATCTGCGATGGCGCTGTGTGCATTCCTGCTTCAACTTCTCCACGGAGAAGAGGAGGTCTTTCGCCGACACGTAGACGTATCGTTCCGGGCGTGCGTCGGGATAGAACTCTTCCGCTCCGGTCGCTGTAATGCGCAGACCGCTTTCACTGGCCGATTCGTCCCAAGCCTCGACAATGGCGCGCGCCTGGGTTTCGGCTCGCTCAAGTCGCGTCCCGGATTTCGGGACTAGAGCGATCTCCCGTTGGATTCCTGCCGAATGATTGAAGTCGGATAGCACGAGTCGCTTGGCTTCCGCCTCCGTCAACAGAGGGATGTCATCCAACGCGCTGATATCCATGACCGCTTTGTCACGCCTGCGCCGTTTCGAGTGCTTGCTAGGCATGTCTATTTCTCCCCCAAGATCTGCTCATTCATCCGGGTCACAACGTCGGAAATGTGATCATCTGAAAGGTGGCTGTACCGCGCCACCATCGTCAAGGTCTTATGCCCGAGCGTGGCTGCAATCTCGGCCAAGCTCGCCCCGTTCATAGCTAGATAACTAGCTGCACTGTGCCTCGTATCGTGGAACCTAAAATCTTCGATCCCGGCGCGGTCCCTAGCGCGGGCAAACTCCCGGTCGATGTCGCACGGCTTCGGCTTGTGCTTTTGTGCGAACACGTAATCACAGTCGATTCGGCGCAAGCGGCTCTTCTCCCGCATGAGGTCCAGTGCAAGCCCGGTAAGGGGGAGCCGTCGCGGCTCGGAGTTCTTGGTGTCGTGGAGCGTGAACGCGCCGCGCTCAAGATCTACATTCGGCCAACGAAGCGAAAGGATTTCGTTCTTCCTCGCGCCGGTCGAAAGCGCGATAATCACGACGGTGTAGAGATGGGGGTGGGGGTCGGCCTTGCACTCTGTGAGGAGCCTCGCGCGTTCGTCATCGCTTAGAAAACGGATGCGGCCACGGGGCTCCTTCAACTTGGCTATCTGTTGGACAGGGTTCGTCCGTGCCCATTGAAACTCCTTGATCGCGACGGTGAACACATGGCCCAGCGCCGACATGTATCGGTTCGCATTGCTTGCGGAAAATTTCGTTCCTTCCCGCGTGACAGTTTCGAGAAGAGCGGCTCGGGTTTCGGTAATCAGCGCGGGGGTTACGTCTGAGAGCCGGTAGTCGCCGATATGCGCCTTCCACCATTCCAGCTGGTTTGATTGCTGCTTCAGGCTTCTCGGCTTGCGGGGAAGAACCTCGCGCGTGTAGCGGTCTATCAGTTCCCCCGCTGTATGCCGCTTCGCCTCTGCCGTCGCGAAGTGGCGGCCCTCGCGAATCGCGGCCTCTGTTTTCTCGCCCCATCGTTTGGCGTCCGTCTTGCGTTTGAATGTCGCCGCTTCCGGCGGGTGTCCCTTGAGCCTGACTCGGACCATCCATGAAACGTCGCCGCTACTCGAAACCCGCTTGCGAAGTGTTGCCATTTGCTCGCCTCGAAACTCGTTATCCTGTCACTTCCTGCGGCTCATGTACCACTCATGTACCAGTAGATAGTAACACAGGGGGACTTTCGATAACAAGATACGATAACCGGGGAAAGTGGAAGATCTTACAATCGCCAATGAATTCGGGGATGAAATGGCGTAAGTCGTTTGTGTTAACTGGCAGCCCGTAGGGGAGTCGAACCCCTGTGACAGGACTGAGAATCCTGCATCCTAACCACTAGATGAACGGGCCACGTAGGAGCGAAAACCATTGGGGACGGTTGGCTGGTTTGTGATGGCTGCCTGCTAGGGCCTGAATCTGGGGTTTCTGGAATCGGAATCAAAATCCGACATCCCTAACAATAGCGCAGTCCACCGGGGATGAATATACTCGAAGCGATTTCAGTTTTGCAAGTGTTACTACGCTGGCCACAATTCATGTTGCACGTCGCTCTGCGTTCGACGATGCCG
>CAYNZS010000280.1:0-5254 GCA_964401695.1 uncultured Nitrospirales bacterium | reverse complement strand
GGCATTTCTCAATCCAAATGAAGCCTTTTACCACGGGCTGCTAAGCCCCCTCCAAAATCATCGTCACGGCCCGCGACACTTCCTTCCATTCCTCGCGGTTCTTGACCAACGCTCCGCGTCCCGATTCGGTAATTCGGTAATACCGCCGCTTGCGCCCGTTCTCCGCGCCTTCGTAGCTCTCGATGAAACCTTCGTTTTCGAGCTTGTGGAGGGCGGGGTAGAGGGTGCCCTCTTTGAAATCGAGCACGCCCTTGGACCGCGCCTTGATCTGCAGCGCGATCCGGTAGCCGTGATTCGGTTCTCTGTCCAACATCTCTAGGATGAGCGTTGGCAATGTGCCTTTGATGTTCATGATGTCCTATACCTCGGTTTCCGATGTATAAGATAACGGATAAAGCGATTACTGTCAACCCCTTGAAGAACATTCTCGCGCAAAGCAGAAAAACGCAGAGAGGGGAGTTCTTAGGGACAAACTCCGCAAGGTTATGATGAAACTTCAACGCTACAATTTTGCGGCCCTCATCATTGAGCAAGTGGCAGAAACGCGAGACAGCGCTCCACCATCCAGAACGACGCGATTCCGCCAACGCAATAACTCATCGCTATCCGCAGAGGCGCGGCCGCATCGTATTCGCCCGTCCAACGCTTCGCGGCGTAGCGAATCAAGTAGATCGCCGCGACTACGGCCACGGCAAAGATAACCTGTCCGATTTCGACACCCACATTGAAGAACAGCAGGCCCGTCAGGAGCTCGGCTTGCGGCAAGCCAACCTCGCCCAGGGCCGCCGCAAAACCAAAGCCGTGCAACAGACCGAAGGAACTCGACACTGTGATGGGGAAACGCCACGTCAGACTGTCCCGCCTGTTCTTCGCGATTTCCGTTGCCAGGAAGACAATGCTAAGCGCGATGGCCGCCTCGACGGGCGGCACGGGCACGTGAAACACCTCCAGTGCGGAGCATACCAGCGTCACCGAGTGCGCCAGCGTGAACCCGGTGATCGTGATCAAGACGCGCCGTAGGCTCCCGGCGATCCAGAGCAGGCAAACCAGAAAGAGGAGATGGTCCGTTCCCGCCCAGATATGCTGAACACCCAAATGGGTATAGTCCTTGGCCACCTGCGACTTGGTTTCGGACAGCGGCACCCGCCAGCTCGCCTCCTGCGGTCCCAGCAAGGCCGTGTATTGCTCGCCCGCCAGGGCTTTCAGCTTCATCAAAGTCGACAGCGAAGGATTATAGGCGGGATACTCGACCCGAATGACCTTTCCCGCTAGGCCCTCCGTACAACGGCATAGCTGGTGCTGCACGCTGCTCGCCGGATCGGCGGGGGACGGATTCAACTCCTCGCACCCATCCGGCATGACGATGGCCGGCGCATTTACCGACCGCACCGTCGGCGGCACCCGCCACTGCACCTTGTAGGTGTTCGGCTGAAGCTCCGTGATCCCGACATACAGGGGCCGGCTCTCGTCAGCCACGGCCACACCGGCGAGGAAGACGGTGGCAGCGACGGCCCTCAACAACATGCGGCCCACAACCGTGATCTGCATCAGCGCGAACCCCCGGCCGTCTCGGCAAGCGGCGCCTGCTTCAGTTCATCCGCAACGTCCACCTCATACCCATCGGCGATGGAAGCCAGAGTCTTATCGAGCTCCGTCTTCAGCCGCGCCTGCAAGGCATCCTGCTCCACCCGCACGCGCACCGCGTCCAATTCCGGCGCATGGCCATCGGTGCGCTTGGTCACCATCGCCAGGTGAAAACCGTACGGCGATTCGAAAGGACCGTGCCAGCGCTCCCCGTCCCCGTCCAGGGCGAAAAGCCCATCCTGCATGGCCGCCCCAAAGTGACTTGCGATTTCACCTGTCTTCTTGCCCACATAATTACGGTGGTATAGAAAGCGGTCGCCCCACGAGATGGCCTCATGGAAGGCGATCTGTTTCGCGGTGAGTTCCTTCAGCGTGGCCTGCGCAAGTTCCTCGGCCTTTTCGGCGCCATGCCGCTCGGTGTTGAAGAACACGTGCGTGAACGTTATCTCGGGGGCCACGAAATACCGCGCCGCGTTCTCGACCAGGTAGGCCTGCAACTCCTCTTCGGACAGGCGCGTCCCCTCGGTGATGAAGCCGCGCGTGATGAACTCCAGTTGCTGAACCAGGCGCTTGCGCGCCACGTAATCGTTCTCATCGAGGCCCAGCGCCTTCGCCTCGCGGTAAAGTGCCTCTTCACGCACATAGTCGTCGATGAGCGCCTGCCGTTCCGGTGCGGACGAGGCGTCGAGCATCGCATTGAACCGCGCCGAATCGAAGGTCTTGGCCCGGTACTGCATGAAGGTCAGCAGCGCCTCGCGGTCCACCTCGATGCGATTGGTGTCGACGCGGGCACCGTCTTCGACAACGGCGCCATAGACGAAGAACAACCCGGCGCCGATGGCCAAGAAATGAAGCAGCGGCTCGCGCCAAAGTCGATTCAGTCCATGCGCTCTCAAGAACAACCTCTGGGTATCCCCGGACGGCTACCGGGTCTTCTCGGCCACCTCAGGGCGTGTACCAGATAGGCGAGGAATAGGCCCGTTCTTGCGTGACCATCTGGATATTCTCGGGCACGTCCGTCAAACCATAGAATTTCGCATCGTAAGCCGTCCAGCGCGGCGTCGGAATCTCGATCACGCGCACGTAGTAGAAAGCCAGCTCGTCCTCGTTGAAATCCGGGTCCCGCCACACCACCGCCATTTCCGGATCGCCGATGCTGTTTGTATACGAGGCGTCCTTCACGTCGACCGTACTGCCCACCGGTTTCGCCTTGCCCCGCCGGTTCACGGTACGCCCGTCGGACAAGGCGACGCTATGCACGAGCTCGTGCAGTTCACCGCCCTTGTCGCGCCAGCCCTTGACCACCTGGACCCGATCCAGATTGGCCCCATCCGGGTCCTTCACGGCGCGAATCAAGAAACTCGGCGCCTTCCCAGTCGGGGCCTGCGTCAGCTCGCCGCCCATGGGCACGCCCTTGGCATAGCCTATCGCGGCCAAGTCGAAACGCAAGGCATCATCGGCCTCGTAATCCCAGCCCCCGAAGAAACGCAGGACCATGCGCGGCCCCGTCGTGGCATAAACTTCCTTCCGGCGCATCGCGTCGAACAGCGCCTCCCGGGTGTTTTCCTCCGCCCACACGGCCGCATAGCCGGCCGCGTTCATCTCCCAATTCATAACGCTGTAGCGCAGCCCCATGCGCCCGGCACTCGGTTCGGCAGCCGCCGTCTTCCCCCAGAAGTTATTCTCGTCCACGGCCGACAGCGCGGTATGCGAGTCCGAACTCCCAATCATCCCAAACTTAAAGGGGTTCACCCCCGTGTCCGCCAGTTGCCCCAGCCCCAACTTCAAGGCCGACCGCGCATACTCAAACTGTATCTTCTCGTTAGGCCGTACCGCGGTTCGATTGCCGGTCCACATGACGCCACCGGCCTCCCGGCCCGCCCAGCCGTTCCACGTTTCATAGTCGGCGAATTCGTCGTCCGGCGACAGGAAAGAATGGGTCTCGCTGTCCCCCTTTATTTGGGTCACTTCCAGCAAGGGTTCCCACTGGCTGCGCGTGCGCGCATAGTCCTTGTCCAGAGGCCGCCCCTCCGAATCCTCTAAGGCAAACATCGTGCCGCTCGTAAGATTGGGATTGTGAGGAATCGCCAGAATCGAGCCCCCTGTCTGCTCTTCGTAGCCATCCAGGAACTTCCACAGATCCTCCGCCTTCCCGCTGTCGTAAGAAGTGAAGGGCAGGACCTGCCCAGCCTTCCCCGCACCGTCCTTGAAGATGACCACGCGATGAATCGCCCTGCGCGCCGATGTCCATTCATAGCCAACGAATGCGGTAAACTTCCCCGGGTCGTTATAGCGCTCTGCCCCGTCTATCACCCGCTCCCAAATCGATTGGCGATAGCCCTCATGACGGAACGAAAGCGCCCCCGTACTGTGCGCCGGTGAAAGCGCCGCCGGTGCAAGTTTCGAGGCGTCCATGCCCGGCGTATTCGCGAGCTGTTCCAGTGCCTGAGCCCACAGCTTGCCCGCCTTGGTCTGGCCGTACTTCGGATCCGTCGCCGCCACGCGCAACTCCAGTTTCGCGCCGATGTTGTTGCCATGATCGGCGATCACGACAAAGTCCAAGGGCCTATGCAGCCGCGCCGGTTGGCCACTATTGCCCGCCACTTCCTCACCACGGGCAAAGCGGTAAGCCTCATCCGGGCTCAGCTTGAAAACCGCATCGGCTGACAAATACGTATGGATGTGCGTGTCGCCCCAATACACATTGGCCGGATAAGGCTGCGCCACCGGCGGCGAGTAAGGCTCTTCGGCCGCCGCCGGCAAAAAGCACGCACCCACAATCAAGACCGCCATAACCCACGCGGCCCCATTTCGTTTCAGTCCAAACGTCGCCGAACCGTGTCTTTTCAAATCCAGTTCCTTCGCGTTGTTGACTCATCCAAATCCGCAAGAATGCGCTCAGGGCGTGTACCAAATGGGAGATGTGTAGGCGCGTTCCTGGGTGACCAGCGGCACATCCTTTCCCATCTGATCCTCGAGACCGAAGAACTTCCTGTCGTAGGCCGTCCAGCGTGGCGTCGGAATCTCGATGACGCGAACATAGTAGAAGGCAAACTCCCCGGGATCGAAATCCGGATCGGTCCAGACCACGGCCAGCTCCGGGTCGCCGATCGTATTGGCATAGGTCAGGTTCTCGACATCCACCGTAGAGCCGACCGGCTTGACCTTGCCGCGGCCCTTCGGGATTCTCCGGCCATCGGAAACTGCGGCGTCGTAGACTTGCTCGTGCAACTCGCCGTCCGCTGACCGCCAGCCCTTGATGACCTGCACGCGATCCAGATTAGCCCCATCGGGGTCTTTGACGGCGCGAACCAGGAATGCGGGCGCCTTGCCGTCCGGCGCTTGGGTCAGGTCGCCTCCCATGGGCACGCCTTGCGCGTAACCGATGTCGGTGAAGTTCGAGCTGAACGCGTCGCCCTTGGCGTAGTCCCAGCCGCCGAAGAAACGCACCGTCATGCGCGGCCCCGTAGTGGCGTAGGTTTCCTTGCGCCGCATCGCGTTGAACAACGATTCCCGCGTGTTCTCATGGGCCCAGACGGCGGCGTAACCCGACGCGGCATGATCGTTCTGAAACAGGCTGCGAAACTTATTCGGCTCGTAGAACGTCATCTTGCCCGCGAAACTCTCCTCATCGACAGCGGCAAGCGACGTGTGGGTGTCCGAAGAACCG
>CAYNZS010000279.1:2871-5260 GCA_964401695.1 uncultured Nitrospirales bacterium | reverse complement strand
TTCTAAACGGGACTTCAACCTACTCACTTCCATCGACGGCGTCGGTCCCATCACAAGGCTATGGTTCTCCGTGGGTGGGTTGTCCGGATGGACGTAGAGGCCCCGGCCCACGCGGCGAAGTTGGCCGGCACGAGAGAGGACATAGGCGTAGCGCCTGGGAATGCCCTGCCTCTCCAGGTCGCGCGGGCGCAGAACGCCTTGCTCTTTCGCGAGAGCCAGTGTTTTTTCCACATCGGATTGCTTCAGTTTCATTGTTTCAAACCGTTGGTAAATATAATCTATTAACCGACGTTTTGTACCGAGAATCTGTCTTTCGGTGGGCACACAGAGAAACCCGTCCATGTCCTTGATGTATTCGTAAAGAAAAAGTGCGTCTTCTTCCATTTTCTCTATTGAAGAATCCGATGTTTATAGATCTTTCGGTTCTACAGGCCATTGGACTCGTTGCATCTTGGGGCCCCTACCGGGAGTGAGTCCTGGCACCGAAAGCCCCGATCTGTGACAAGGCGGGCTAATTCGTGAATCTCCCTCAAATCGATAATCAAGATTTCTTCGCTCATATCTCTATATCATTGAGAGCGTTGGGTGCCTCTTTGGCGTAATTTACCACCGCTACACATACGTTCTCCGGCGCTTGATGTGAATCCTCTCGTCTAGACCAGGTCCTGTGGGGACAATTTAGCACTGCTAAGCCCTTGTCATACCTTCCGCGGTTGTGAGGATGTGCGCCGTGTTGCCCCATGCGAATTTGGCGATGCGCCGAATGACGGGGTCTTTGGTGTGATAGCCGGAATTCTTCGTAGTGGGCTGCCGGATGACGACTACTTCCACGTCTTTTTCTGTACTTGATTCTATCGTGAGATTTTCGCTCCTCGCGCTGGCTTGGATCCCATCCAGATGATCTTTGAAAAGGCCGAATTCTTTCTTGGCAACAAGGACAGCGTAGAGATAGGGGTATTTCGTGCCCTGCACATCGTTCAGGCTGACCTGAAACTGAACGCCGAGAAATTCCTGTGGACCATCGGGGAATCGGACGAAGGCACGCGCGCCTACGGGCACTTTTTTTTCCTCGCCACCCATCTCGAACATGGGTTGGATTTGGCAAGGAGGATTGTTAAAGCCATCGATCGCCTTCAAGGCGGTCTCTACGGCATCGACCTCTTGCCTCAACGCAATAGGTTTCCAGCCCCGCCGGACGCCGGTAAACCAATGGGGCGCCAGAATGACGCCCGCGTCGTCGGCGGCGAAGACGATCCCCCAGTAAGGTTCCGACAGAACAGCCGTCAACCAAAACCAAATCCCCGCCACACCTATCGCGATGACAATGAAGATGAACACACCCGTTGTGCAGGTTCCGTCAATAGCGGTCTCGTCCCATTTCTTGATTTTCGATTCGAGATCGCGGGCCTTCTGAAAGCGATCGCGCGTCGTCTTCTGCCATTCGCCATAGACCGACACTTTTTCTACGGTCAAGTTGAAGCCTCGCGCCCAAGCGGCGTCCGCGCCTTCCTAAGGCAACGCCACGGCGACCAGGGTGCCTTTTCCGCGGGTTGTCGTCACTGCTGCGACGACATATTGTTTGCCGTTGTGCATGTACGTCATGGGCGCGCCGGAGATCCCGCCGAGGCTGTTCCCATCGGCGTCTCTCAACTCGAACTTGCCCAGGTATTCGCCGGACGCCTTGTCCAAGAAAAGAAGGTTGCTGCCTTTTCCGCCAAGCAAGAGAGTTTTCGTGGCCATCGGATAGGCCCAAAAGCCGCCGCCCGTATGCGGTATATTGAGTCCTTTGAGGCGCGGGTGATCTTCGATCCCTTTGCCCACCGGTGTTTTCCAAACATGTTCGCCCGTGTTCATGTCGATGGCGGAGATATGTGAATAAGGCGGCTTGACGAGCGGCAGCCCAGACGGTCCCCGCGGCGAAGAGGGCATCCCCTGAAGGAGCCAATCCATGTTGGAACGGCTCGGGTCGGGTTTCGTAAGTTTGAGTACATCGACGCGCACCATGCCCGGCACATAGAGGATTCCGGTTTCCGGATCGAACGCCGCGCCCATCCAGTTTCCGCCGCCTCCGTTGAAAGGCACCGAGAATACGCCCGTGCCGTTTGGCGGCGTGAAGATAGGGGCGAAGCCGTATTCCTTGACAATCTCAAGCGCTTCGGCGCGGATTTCCGGCGTAAAATCGATAATGTTTTCTTCGATAAGCCCCTGCATGGCAAAGGGCGCGGGTTTGGTCGGGAAGGGTTGCGTGGGCGAAGTCTTTTCGCCGCCAAAATTGGATTGGGGCACGGGCCGTTCTTCGATGGGCCATACCGGCTCTCCGGTTGCGCGGTCGAACACGTAGACGAACGCCGTCTTGCTGATTTGCGCGACGGCCTTGATTGGCTTGCCG
>CAYNZS010000279.1:0-2861 GCA_964401695.1 uncultured Nitrospirales bacterium | reverse complement strand
CACATCGATTAGATTCGGCGCGGCGGGAATGTCGTAAAACCAGAGGTCGTGGTGAACGGTCTGAAAATGCCAGACGCGTTTGCCGCTCTTGGCGTTCAAGCAGACGAGGCTCGTGGCGAACAGATTGTCGCCGGGGCGGTGGCCGCCGTAGAAATCGTTCGTCGCCGCGCCGAAGGGGATGTACACATAGCCCAACTCCTCGTCGCCGCTAATAACCGACCACGCGTTGGTGCTGCCGGTGTACTTCCAAGAACCGTCTTCCCAGGTCTCGTTGCCGAATTCGCCCTCTTGCGGGATGGAATGGAAGGTCCACAACTTCTCGCCCGTGCGCACATCGAATCCGCGAATGTCGCCACGCACATATTCTTTGGTTGAGGGCCTGTCCATGACGACGGATCCCAGAACGATCACATCCTGGACGATCATCCCCGGCGAATTGACTTGGATTTCGCCAACGCGGCCCGGCCGGTTGAGTCCGTCGAGGAGATTGACGTAACCGTCTTCGCCGAAACTCGATATGGGCTGGCCCGTCTTGGCGTTGAGGGCGATCAACTTGCTGTGGCCCGTCGCGATGAACACCCGCTCGTCATCGCCGTCCTTCCAATACGATACGCCGCGGTGGATGAAGCCAATGTTCGCCGGACGCCCCGCCTGCCAACTGCCCGTGTCATATTTCCAAATGGTCTCGCCAGTTCCCGCGTCGACGGCGGCCACTTGGCTGAACGAAGTGCTCGTATACAACACGCCGTTCGCCATGAGGGGTGTGGATTCAAAGCGTTGGGGCCGCACCCGGATGCCGTCCTGAGCTGTCACATCCGCGTCGATCGAATCCCACGTCCATGCGACTTCCAGCTTGCCGAAGTTATCCGGCGTAATCTGGTCAAGGGGAGCGTATTTCGCGGCCCCTTTACCGCCACCGTGCGCCAGCCATTGGCCGTCTAACGCGCCTTGCTGCGCGGTAGCCATGGATGTCATGAGAGTTCGCAACACGAGAACCTGCCAACTAAGTCCCAAAAGATTGATATTCATACCGTTACTCTTCTCCTCGGTTATTCGCGGGTTCTCGAATGAATGCGCAGTCCGCCACTTACACCCCAGCCCCTTTCCCAGCCTCAAGTTCCATTTTGCGCCAGCAAATCTCCCAGACGGCTGGACCGGTCTCCTAAAATGTAATCCATGAGGAGGGCGGGCCGCTCCGATCACATCCTATTGATTGCTAAGGTGGGCTACGCCCACAACCCAAGATGTGAGTAGCGCCGCCGATCTCCTATGATGTGTTTCCTTACACAGAAATCCATTTCATAGGAGCGGCGGCACATGAATATATTTGTACAGAAGTTCGCGAGCGTTGTCAAAGGAGTTCTCACTGGTTTTGACCGTATTGTTTTCAAAGGGTCGATTTTGCCGCTCATGCATGACAAAGGCGTGACGAGCTTTTGTCGCGGCCGCAGCATTCTTAACAAGGACTATAAGTCCTGGATGCTTGAGCAAACGAAAATGCTAGTCGATGACGCCGCCCAATACGCGGAGGAAAACGGCGCCGGGCGCATCACGCCTATCGCATCGTCGCACACGAGGAAGGAAGAACTCGCCCGGCAGCGCCAGGAGGAGGCGCGTAGCCGAGCCCATCGGAAGCCGCATTGTAGTTCGTGGCGACATCCACCAGCGCCCGTTCCTCCGCGGTGTCGGGATCAAACCATTTGAGGTGGCCGTGCTCGTAGAGGATCAACCGTTCGCGTCCACTGATGTTGGCCACGTCGACGAACAACACTTCGGGTCGCAGCGTTGCGTCGAGTTTCGGCGCCCAGGAGCCGTCGCCGAACGCGTAGATGCGCAGTTGACGATCGTCGTTTTCGTTGACGCTCACGACGACAAGGTCCGCTACTGCACGACCGAGAATGAACCCCGTGACTATGGTCTGATGTTTCGCGAGGCCCAATTCAACCTCGTGCGAATCGAAATTGAATTCGGCAGCATCAGGAGACGCCGAGTCCGCAGGTGAAGACTCGTTAACGACTCCAATCAGAAGGACTCCGGAAAGCAGTATGGAAAACGCTTTGTCTCGTTTACAGCTCTCGTGTGCGACTGGCATGGTCACGGTCTCTGTGCCTCGCAAAAAATCCATCCGCACCGAAAACACTGCACATTCTGTATCCGCTCTATCGGGTTCGTTGGTGGTTGAAATTCTCAGAAGATTCCGTCTCTGCGTCAATCGAGCGCTAAATGTCGTGGCGAACTTGGCCGCCGCTTGGGCTATCCGACTTCGGGCTTTCTCAACGGAGAACCTGATCGCTCCACCGGGTTCTCGAGGAGGATTTGGCGAAATCCGCCATGAAAAACTGGTCCTTACGTTGCACTTAACTTGTAGGATTGCCGTCGGCCAAGAATCTCTATAGTTCTGAAATCGTTACCAATCAACATGTTAGGCATCCGCCATAATCGGCCACCACTGCACATACGTCTAGCCGATCTTCAGCAACAGGCTGCGTCAAGCCTAACGGTTGGGATACGCTGGAAAATAGAGCGAAAGATCAATTACTTCTTCCGCTGGCAGGACGAGCAGGCACAGGTCATCATCTTCAGCGATTCACACCTCCGGCAGATCTTGAGGCAATATTTTGAATTTTTCCAACCGCTTCCGCGTCCATCAGTCCCTGGAAATGGACGCACCGGAAGGAAAAAAGAATCAGACCCGCGAAGACGGAAAAGTTACTGTAATTCCCCACATTGGCGGCCTGCATTTTCATTACGAGAGAATGGCAGCATGACCCCAAAGACAAAGGCGGATCAGTTTTCGGGACCCACAGGCTGTGGATATGTGGATAACTCCGCGTCGCCGCTTCGGGTTTTTCCTGCTTCGT
>CAYNZS010000278.1:0-5327 GCA_964401695.1 uncultured Nitrospirales bacterium | reverse complement strand
GTGCTTGCAAAACAGCCGGTTAAGTTTTTCAACTGTAGAAGATGGGTATGAGCGATACAATCAGAGCAATCAAATCGTCGTTCACCTGTCTAGCCCGGATATCTCACCGGTTTTCGTAGCGAGACGGTGGAGAAGGTTGCCGCGGCGAGATTCGTTCGAATCGCCGAATCAAAACTCGAATGGGGGTTCCGAAACAACTGACCTTAGGAGCTTCTCGGCCGCCTCCACCTCCTCGGCTTTCCCGCTGACGCCCAGCCAGTAACTTCCCTCCGCACCACAAACGCCGCCGCCCGCCACGAGTTCAGCCTCGACTCCGGTTAGCTGGACGATAGCGTCAAGCTCGGTGAAAGCCCTTCCGGGAACGGGTAAGAACCGTGGTCCAAGCGTCTCTGGCGCGTTCACTTTCTCGGCCAACACGTCCAAGTCCCCACAGACGCGTTTCTCCAACCCCACGGGCAAAATGAGCTGTACACGCCGTCCGGCTACCGCCTGTATCGCCACGCCGATCGTGCCAGCTTTGGGATCCCCGATGTAGATCGCCGCCCGCCTTCGAGGCAGGTCGAGCGCGTTGGCCCCCTTCAGAATGACATCGCCTTCTTTGAGATCCTCGACCACGTCGAAAATGGTCTTCCCCTTCTGCCAAAGGCCGTTGACGATGATCACGTCGCCCGAAAACTCGCTTCGATCCGGCAGTTGCGCGGTTCCGCCCCCAAGACGCGCAGGAGGAAGAGTAACGCCACGAAAGAACCGATTTCGGGAAAAGTCCTCCGCTTGGCCAATCTGCCCAAGGAACTCCTCGGCCACGTAGCCGTTGGTTGTGCCTGCCACGATCACCACAGTGCCAGAGCTGAGGGCTCTCTCCAGCGCGGGATGCGCAACCAAGCCCTTGGCAATCAGACGCTTGCCGGATGCCGGTGTAACTACGAACTGCTTCATGGATATCTTCTCCTCTACGGTTGGAAGCGACGGTTCGCTCCACCAAACTTAGGCATGGCCTCCTGGATCGCTAACAAGAATTCGGCGGAAGCCTATGGCACTTTACCGATACTACCCCAAGGCCGCCGCCTCCTTGGGTGGCGACGCCTAAGTCCCATCTCAATAAAGTGTTACAGATTATTCGTCCAGGTTGTTAAGAGCAACGAAGACAGCCCCCCGCTCTGCCTGTGAACTCTCTTTGTATTGAGGGGAATACGACGTAGTTTACCGGCGTTATCTTCATTAAAAGCGGTGACGGTCCCTGGGCGAAAGCGTCGGATTCCTGTATCGCCAGCATACCAAGATATCTATCCGTTTTGGCTACATAGTCGGAGGTAATCATGACTAAGGAATTGAGAGAACTCGGCAGATTCGTAAGAAACAAGTCCCACCTGCCTATCTCGTGGCTCTCCTCGAATCGGGAAGCTCACAACTCGTCCTCAGCGGGCCCCGGTGGCGCCAAGGGACGAGCGCAACGCGACGGTGAATCGGCCTCCTTCTGGAAAACCATCTCCTTCCTTCAGTTCCCCTGAGATAATCCCCAACCGCACTCACTAGGCGATCTGTTCGTAGACCCGAATTGAGTATACAAAGCCGGCGGATCTAGATGGCGTTGCCCCTCAACCGTATCGCTCAAGTGCTCGTAGCGCAAATTTCTCCAATTCTTGGGAATCAATCACTGTTGTCCTAACCCGGTCTAAGGAAACTGCGGTTAGGATTAGCAGCATTGGGCAAAAGCGTTATTGCTTTGATTGAGACCTCAACCCCACCGTCTTTGCAGGGAGGAACGACGAAGCAATCTACTGCCAACAACTCGTCACGCCTGACGGAAGGCGAGCGGCTTTGGCGACCGGAGAAGATTGCCGCAGTCGCTGTCGTTCCCTCGCAAAGACGCCTGAAGGTTCTATTTTGGACAGCAGTGTTGTGGTCTCATAACTTCTTGTTTTTCAAAAGCACGAATGTGGGACCGCCGCCCCCCGGCGGTCGACCCATTCCGGAAGTCTTCTCTCTGCCCAACGACCGCCGAGGCGGCGGTTCAACATTCAGATGAGCCTCTTAACCTGAGCCGTGTTTCTTTCACAACTTGCCAGCGGAACGGGGGTGGGCGCTATTAAGGGCCAATGACTTACGACTTTACCGGCGAAGCGCTGGGTTCGGCGCTCACAGGGTGCAACCGTGTAGAATGGGCGATGCTGGCGCGTGGTGTTAGTGGTACCGTATTCGCTAGCCGACATCCGGCGAGACAATCCATTCTCCCATGCCAAGGAGTCATTCGGACCGTGCAGACCGTGGGCACCGTGTCAGATTTACATCTATTCTGCAAGCGTTCTCGTGCGTCGGCGCTCATCTCCGCGCTCGACGAGGCGATTGAGGGGTTGGACGTTTTTGTGCTGAATGGGGATATATTCGATTTCCGGTGGTCTGTCTATGATTCGGAAGAGGAGACGATTCGGGCGGCGTTGAGTTGGTTGGACGGGTTATTGGGGCGCCACCCTAGCTGCAAATTCCATTACGTGTTGGGGAATCACGACTGCCTGACAACGTTCACCGATCTGCTCGCGCAGTTCGATTCGACTCAGCCAAGGCTCACATGCCATCCGCATTACGTGCGGCTGGGCGATACGCTGTTTCTGCACGGAGATGTGGCCATGCGGAAGATGGATGCGGCCAGCCTCGAAGCGTACCGCGCTTTTTGGCACGACCATAAGCGAAAGGGTCAACTGATGAATCTTGCGTGGGACGCGGCGTTCCTGTTGAACCTTCACCGGGGTATTCATCGTTTGGCCTTTCCGCCTCGGTTCGCCGTGGAACGGATCCGCTATTACATCGACAGTATCGGCGAGGGGCCCGCGAGCGGCGTGAAGTCGGTATACTTCGGGCACACACACATGGCGCTATCAGGCTACCTGCACGAGGGCGTTCAATTCTTCAACGGAGGCGCGGCGCTTCAGGGACTGGAATTCAGAATACTGCAAACGCGAATTTCCCTGTGAATATTTTCTTTCGCGCGACGTAAAAGGTAAAGTGTCCGCTCAGCCGGATTGAACTTGGAGATTCACGAATGGAGCAGTTTCACGGAACGACTGTCGTTGCCGTGCGCAGGGACGGCAAAGTAGCCATCGGCGGCGACGGGCAGGTTACGCTGGGGGCGACAGTCATGAAGGGCAAGGCGACCAAGGTTCGGCGCATCGCCGAAGGCGAGGTATTGGCTGGGTTTGCGGGGTCGGTGTCGGACGCATTCACTCTGTTCGAGCGCTTCGAGGCTAAACTCGGCGAGTACAATAACAACTTGATGCGGGCGGCCGTCGAACTCGGCAAGGATTGGCGCATGGACAAGTATCTGCGTCAACTCGAAGCCCTGCTGGCCGTGTGCGACGAAGAACACTCGCTCCTCATCGCCGGCACGGGCGAAATTATCGAACCGGATGACGGGGTTCTAGCCATTGGCTCGGGCGGATCCTTCGCGCTCGCCGCCGCGCGTTCGCTCGTCAAGCATACCGAACTCGGCGCCGAGGAAATTGTCCGTGAGTCCCTCGAAGTCGCGGCCGGCATATGCATCTACACGAACACGAATATTACCGTCGAGACGCTATAGCCCTGCCCGAGGCGCCCGTGTGCGGGACGCACCCAACAACGCCGCAAGCGCCAGCAATACGGCCAGCAGATCGCCTAGCAAGCCACCGGGCGAATTCGCCGTGCTGCCCGAAGACGAGCAGCCGCCCTTGCTCTCGTCCTCCAACGTGGGGGGCGGAGTTTCGCCGGCTTCCATCGTAATGTCCTTTTGCACCGGCGCGGAAACGACATCGACATTTTCTGATTTCGCCACGTAAGTGGGGGCTGAGACACGCACCTCGTATTCGCCGTTCGACAAGTTTCCGGTCGTAAAGAGTCCGTCTTCCTGCGTTTCACTAAACAGCTGAATCGTCGACGAAAGCCCCTGAACCGATACCTCGACCCCGCTAAGCGCGTTGCCGCTGGTGTCGGAGACCCGGCCGTTAATCACGCCGGGGAGCAGTTGCTTGTTGATGCCGGGGCTATGTTCGCCGCCTACGGCCACCTCCGCTTCATCGATTTCGTATCCAGAGCCAGACGTCCGCACCTGCAAGAGGGTCTGTTTCGCCGTGCTCAGCCCGCGCAATTCATAGAGGCCGTCGCCACATGTATACGTGAAAGCCAGCCGCTCGCCGCTCAGCGTTAACGCCTCTACGAGGACCCCGCCGATGAGCGCGCCGCTCGACGCATCGGTAACGCCACCCGTAATGGTATCGTCGAAGACGCCCGGCGTGAGGCTCAGGTGAGCGATCGCGCCCAAGCTATCCGCTATCGCCACGCTCTGCGTCGTCACCTCGAATCCGCACGCGAAGACCTTCAACTGGTAATCGGACGACGTGCGCAGGTTCCGCAGAAAGTAATCGCCGTTAATATCGACCGAAGAGGCGGCCTTCACCGTGTCGCCAAGAAACGCTACTACGACGGCACCCTCGGGCGGGCCGCCTGTCGACGCGGTAACTCTTCCTACAATATCGCCAGAGCCATCGGGGAAGTCGCCACCCGGAGACTCGATAATCTGGTCCAATGTGACGGCGGAAAAAATCTGCACGGTCCCCTGTCCCTCGAAATCACAAATATTTTCCTCGATATTAATCTGAGTGCCTACGGCCCAATCCTCCGGATCGACCAGGCTGAAGTCTTCGAGCAAAATAAAATCGTTCGCGTACCCAATATAGACGGAAGTGCCAGTATCGAGCGCAATGCCGCCGTTCCCTTCGCCATTGCTGGGCGTATCCAGAGTATTGAACAGGAAACAAGCGCTTTCGGCGGGGCCTTGGATCGAGCCAGCGACGAGGTCGGCGTAGAAGCCGCCCGCAAAAGTCGGAAAAACCGCCAGCGGAAACCTAAATAACTCCGCGATACTCTCATCGATGACCCCCGCGCGTGAGAAGTTAAACCCGATGCTGTAGCCGCGCTCGTCACCTTTCTCCACGCCGAGCGCCACGCCGAACGGACCCGACACGGAAGTTACAGTTCCAGAAAACACATAGACCTCATTGACATTCGAGTCCTGGGCAAAAGCCTGGCTGGATGCCACGGTTAGGGCCGCCAGAGTCAATATGGGTGAGAGAGGATCTCGCGATCGCATACTCTTTTCCTCTGCAAGTTAATTGAAAGGGCACCCTGCTCAGTTGGCACGAGGATTCCGTGTTGTACGAGACATCCTTGCCATCAGCTAGCATACGTATCGACACCGATACATTACCGCAAGTATCGTTTTCAGTCAAGGTATAGCCTCGTTAAAGGCCAGCGTCATCAAATTGGGTTGTTCGAGTTCTGGTTTCATTTGGCAAGAAAAA
>CAYNZS010000277.1:4046-5327 GCA_964401695.1 uncultured Nitrospirales bacterium | reverse complement strand
GTCAAACGATACCGGCGGATCTTAAGATGACTTCTCCAAATGGGAAATCCGGGCTTAAGCTAGCCTGAACATCTCCATCAGAGGGACTAGCCAAAAAAGTTCTTGAAACGTCAGAGAATTTCTGCTAGGGTCCACCATGCTTGACGATTTCGTCAGGACTGTGCCCAAGACAAAGCGAGGGGGATTAAGTTATGAGAACGCAAGGGACCTACCTTCTAGTATTAGGCCTACTGGTTGCCGGAACGGGGGCCTACGCCAATGAGGCTCTTTTCTCGGGAACCCAAACTGACACGGCTCCACTGCCATACGTCAACTATGATCAGTGCAGCTTTGTGCTCGAAGCCGGCTACTACACTAGCGTGAGCTTTGCTGCCCTTCACTTTCCGCTCATCTCGGATGACTCAGGCACTATAACCGTCGATCTGGTGTCGGACGCGTCCATTTCAGATACAGACTACGCAGGGCTCTACATCGACGTAAGGAAGGATCCCTTCGATTTGCAAGGCACCGTCGAAGTCCAGATCAAAGGCGATGGACTGGATGTTGTCGTGCTGGACAGTAGCGGCGACGAGAAGAGTCGCAGCGCCGTCTCGGGGATCGCCTCACCAACCTCTATCGCCGTAACCATCACGGCAGCCAGCATCGCAGTCGATCTTGGCACAGGATCCGACAAAGTCAAAACCTGGGCTGATGTTAACACCGACCTAGGAGGCATACTCGCACTTGACGGTTCGGAGTTCGTCGATGTTGGCCTCGCGGTGAATAGCGCAGACGGACCCGACTGGGAGTTCGACGAGGTCACATGGACAAGTGACGCAATCGCGAACATGAATCAGACTGGCACACCATGCAGCGTTGAAGCCGTCCCCGATGTCGTCGGCGCTACCAAAACCGCTGCTGAAGCGGCAATCCAGGCCGCTGGCCTCGCCGTCGGTACGCTTACCACCGAATTCAACGACCTCATTCCCCTCGATGAAGTGATCAGCCAGAACCCGGCCGCCGGCTCCTTCGTGCTAGACGGCAGCCTCGTTAGCTTGGTAGTATCCGGCGGCGACATCGACTCCGACAACGACGGACTCCCAAACCAGTGGGAAATGGACTACTTCAACACGCTTGAGTTTTGGGCCGGTGACGACCCCGATGGCGACGGAGCAAATAACAGGAAAGAATTCAGCGACGGCACCGACCCCATGGATCCGGCGTCCATGCTTCCCGCTATGGGCCACATCGGAATGGCCCTGCTAGGCGTCATCTGCGCAGCCCTGGCAATCTACGCCATCC
>CAYNZS010000277.1:0-4036 GCA_964401695.1 uncultured Nitrospirales bacterium | reverse complement strand
AGAGCGGAACCCACGTCCTATAGCACGTAGCAAGAGCAAGACATTAAGAGTCCGTCGCACCCAAGCGGCGGGCTTTTCATTTGAGCATCATTCACTTGGGCGCTTTCAGCGCTGGAAGCGCGGCCGCTTCAGACAGCAGCGCGCCTATGTTCCCTTCGGGATGAATTCGGATGCCACTCTGGAACGCTTCGAGGGCCTCGATGTCTTGTCCCGCCTTGCGCAGGTGAAGGCCTCTTCTTCCCTGCGCAGCTCCTCGAGGGCTCTATGCCAGATACTAAAGGCCTCTCCGTTCTCTCCTTTGAGGTGGGTGGCGGATTCTGCGATGCCGATGGCTTCCTCGTACCTGCCTAGTTCAACGAGAAGCCGTCCCAGGTCATGCGATGCCCAGACCCGCTGCATGGGGTCGTCGAAACGTACCGCGAGCGTTTCCTCGAATTTCGCGACCGCCTCGTCTTTCTCTTCGGTTTGAGCCAGTCTTCGCGTCCACGCCGCGACGATCTCGCCGATACGCTCCTCGAGCGAATCGCCCCATGGACCGCCATAGGAAGCGTACACGTAGACGCCGATAGCGAACGCCACCGAGAAGGCGGCGATGGGCCGCCATGCATCGCGCCGGATGGCACTGATTTCCTGTGGGCTGAACGCGGACTCCGCCCCATCGCGTGTGCGGGGCTAGGCGAACGCTGGGGGTGAAGCGTTAGGCCAGTTCTTCGCCATAGCTTCTTCTCCCATAGCTTGAGCTCCGCAAGCTATGAAAGAATGGGGCGAAGCTCGTCACGGTTGTCCTCGATCCACGCATGGATATCTTCGAGAATCTTCTCGGCGCCGATTCGCGGTTTCCAATCGAGCCCCTTCTCGATACGGGTGCAATCGCTGATATATGTCGGGATATCCGCTGGCCTGTTTTCGGGTTCGCTGCCAATCTCGATTTCGCGTCCGGTGATCTTTTGGCACAGCGCGGTCAATTCGCAAAGGGACAGACTCACGCCGACTCCGCCACCGACGTTGAAGGTCGATCCGGAGAGGCTCTGAAGACGCTCGATTTGCAGGATGATGAGAGAGACTAAATCGTCTACATGCAGCAAGTCGCGCACTTGCTTTCCCTGGCCGCCGTAGCCTATGTACTTGAGCGAGCCGCCGTACATGTGGCGGGCCATCCACAGGACAACGACGCCTTGGTCGATTTTCCCCATTTGCCAAGGTCCGGTAAGAACTCCGCAGCGATTCACGACTCCATGGATCCCGTACATCGCAACGTATTCTTGAAGTATCAGTTCGCTGCAGAGTTTCGTTGCGCCATAGAGGGAACGGCATCCCTCGAGCGGAAACTCTTCGGAGAGCCCTTTCGCGGAGGCCCCGGCAACCGACTGTTCGTCCGTTAAGGTATACCGGCTCTCTTCCTCGCGAAGCGTGAGGGCGTTAATCGTTTCCATCGGATAGACACGGCTGGTGGAAAGAAAAATGATCCCTGCTTCTTGTCGGCGGGCCAGTTCGAGACAGTTCAGAGTTCCAACGAGATTGGTGTCGAGTAGATACTTAGGCGACCCTGTATAACCGGCTAGCACGGACGGCTCGGCGCTGCACTCGATGATGAGATCAATGTGACCCGCCGCCTCGATATCGTCGTAGGACCGGATATCGCCATGTTGAAACGTGACGCTGGCCTCACGCAAGCGAAGCAGGCACAATTCCGATCCCCGCCGTTTGAGATTGTCCAGCGCGATTACGTCGTAGTTTGCGGAGTGGGCGCGCAGGCCGACTGCAATGGACGACCCAACAAAGCCGGCACCACCTGTTACGAGGATCGTTTTCACGCCAAAATCCTTCCTATTCCGCAACCGGGGGACGGTCTCCGTCAGACTCGATGGGCGCGACCGCCTGAAGGAGAACAGCGCGAGCAACCACATTTGCCGCGCTGAGCAGGGCGCCGAGAAGAAGGGCCGCGGTCTCGCCGAACAGGGGGGAGAGCCGGATTGAACGTCCGGGGATGACAGCGTCTGCCACGATCTGTATATCGCTGGCCACGTTCACGCTGGCGGTCTTGCTCTTATCCCAACTCGATGCGGCCAATTCGAAAGTTCGCTCCATCGTGTCGACCACGCGCGTCAGGCGCTTGTTTTCCGTCCTTTGCTCGACGATATCATCATTGAGTTCATCGATATCTTTGACAAGTTGCGCGATCTTGAGCACGGTGCTAGACTCTTGCTTCTCCAAGCCTTGGAGCAAGCTTGCGGCCCCTATCTCGAGGTTGCGCGCTACCGTATAGCTGGGGTTAAGCTCTTCGGCGCGGAGGACGAAGGTGTCGTAGTCAATCTCCTGCCCACTCTCGTCCGAAGCGATTCCCTCGATAATGAAATGTGCGGTAGAGGAAGGTGCCCGAAAGAAGATCTGCTTCTTAGGCTCTTCTTCCACGTCGTCCCGCAGGCTCTCGACGACGGCCCTCTGCTCCGCAATGTCGATCTCCAATTGAACAAGGTTCGCCTCCAGCGAAGTCAGATTCGCTTGTTTCGACACGCGCTGGGCCGTCATCAGTTCTAAATCTCATTCCATTTCGAAGATGCGGAGGGCGTCCTCTGCAACCGCCAGATCGTCTCTCGTATTCTCCCACATGGATCCGACCAAGCCATGGGTTTCCTCCAGGCCCCTCGTATTGAGCTCGTCCACGCGCACCTTGAATAGTGTCGCCATGTCTGAGCGATGCCGGCCGCCGCCTCTGGCGACTTCCACTTCGTGCGAGGAACCATCATCTTGGCGTAGTGCGTGCCGTACTGCGGCGATCTGCTTCCTAGAAGGGTCAACTCGACTTGGCACTTCTTCATGAGGTCTTCTACTTCGGTTCGGGGTAAGTCCAGCGTGATGATGATTTCTTCGAAGAGGTCAGGCGATGCGCTGGTACGTTTCTATGGGAAGCATCTGCGGCATGAGCTCCGAGAGATCTTCGGCCGGAAGTATGGGGATCCTATCCTCGCCGATACCCGAGAGGCCCCCTGACTGCCGCTTATCTTGAAGAACGGGGAGTATACTAGAACCGTTGCGGAGGACTCGAAGGTTTTTGGGCCTGCCACATACGCGGCGGCGGCCAGAAACATGCACACGATCGCCCCAGCCACGATAGTCTTCCATTCTCTCAGGAGAATCAGCAGATGGCTTGGCGACAGGCTTCGCGGGTCGCTACCTGAATACATTTATGTTCCAATCGTCTCTATCTATGAATCCGGCGTGGTCACCGGATGCCGAGTATAGGGCAACGCCCAGAAGTGACGCAAACGGAAACGGCGTCCCGGTACACCCTGCAAAGATTGTCCATGGCGACGACGTCCTCCCCCGCGGCAAGAAGCCTTTCCACTGAGACACTGCCGATATAGCATGCCGCGCCCGTTACTAAGACGCCATGCTTGCCCGATTCTCCCCATTCTTTTGGCTCGGAAGCGCAGTCGCGTACCCGGCGGTTCCACGATGGTTCGCCGGCAACGAAGGCGCCGGCGATTGATTTGAGTTAACTCGATTGCGCCGTTGGGGTGGAGCGAGCAGCTGCGGGATTCGAACCGGCCTCCTCATACAAGGAGATCAGAGCGGCATAGTGATTCGCGCAGATGCCCTCTACCTTCTGACGCCCTCTACGGCCCATCGCTTCGCATTGCTCCTTATTTCCCCAAAGTTTGCTGAGTGTGCCGGCAAGCTCCTGGATGTTTCCGTGCTCGAATAGGAATCCCGTTTCTCCATCCTCGATAATCTCGGGGATTCCGCCGATAGCTGATGCAATGACAGGCTTGCCGAGGGCGTACGATTCGTAGATGCCAATGGAGAATTATCGTACCATTCAGAGGACAGCACCAAGAATGCGGAGTTGCGCACCAACTCCTTAAGCGCGTCGCCCTGTTTGTAGCAGGCAAACGAAACATTCGTCAGCCCCGCTTACTCGACCGCTCGATTCAGCACCGCGCGTTGCTCGCCCTCTCCCACGATGAGGATCGGAACTCCGCGCGATGCAGACACGGCGCGCGCGGCAGCTCGACAAAGACATCGCCGCGCTTGA
>CAYNZS010000276.1:0-5363 GCA_964401695.1 uncultured Nitrospirales bacterium | reverse complement strand
CCCCCGGCGGTCGACTTATGCCGGAAGTCTTCTCTCTGCCCAACGACCGCCGAGGGCGGCGCTCCTACATTCCCTCGTTCCCACGGTCCTCCGTGGGAATGCATACATTCCGATCTTCATTGTTTCGCGTCGACTGGCTCGTAATCCGCGCCGTTCCGTATGCATTCCCACGCGGGAGCATGGGACCGAGATATAGCTGGCCTTGCCTTCAGCGCCTCTATGGTGGCCACCGTAATCGGATATGAGATTTTCATTCACCTAGCCTGTTCCTAAATGGAAGATACTTTATGCCTGCAACGTCGGCACGTCGTATTTCTCCATCTTTGAATCGCGTGTGACGAGCGTCAGATTTTCGATTCGGGCTTGGGCTACGAGCATTCGGTCGAATGGGTCGCTGTGATGGTTGGGGAGTTGGACCGCCGCAATCGCTTGTACGACGGTGATGGGCAACTCTTGAAAGCCGCTGGAACTAATTTCAGTCGCGAGATCGTTGGGTGCATCGAGTTTACCCTGCGCTTTCTTGATAGAAATCTCCCACGCTGTCGCCGCACTAACGAAGACAACTCGACTGGGATCGCCGATGGAGTCGCGCGCTTCATTTGACAGAGTAGGCGCATCACTCAACCACCAAAGCAGCGCATGGGTATCGAGGAGAAGGCTCACTCCTTGTTGCCGTAAAACATCGCCTCGATCTCCTCCGAGAAATCGTCGAAGTCATCGCTCATCCGCACCTTACCACGCCACGCCCCCGGTTGGCGGGGTTCTTTGCTCGGGCGGTAGGGCACGAGTTTCGCCATCGGTTTTCCGGCCTTCGCGATGATGATTTCCTCGCCCTGCGCCGCGCGCTCGACGAGACGGGACAGGTGAGTCTTCGCTTCGTGGATGTTGGTCATCTTCATGAGATGCTCCATCTTAGTCGGACTAAGTCTAGTTTATCGCGCTTGGGTTGTCAAGAGGCACCGTCCTCGCGGTCGCGTCAACAATTTGACGCGGACCCCCTGATTTCAGTATATTTTGGGGCTGTGTCGACTTGCGTGGGTGCTTCAACGGGTATCTCTCCGCGCTGGTTCTTGATTGCTAATCGGATCGGGCGGATACCCGTCAGCCAAGGCGCCCGCAATCTTCAAGGAACGATTGTATCTATGGCAAAGAAGACAGGACCTAAACATAAGCTCTGCCGGCGTCTCGGCGAGTGCATTTGGGGCAGCCCGCGTTGCCCCTCGATTAAGCGGCCCGTCCCTCCAGGTCAGCATGGCCAGAACATGCGGCGCAAGAATTCCGTATACGGGACGCAGTTGCTGGAGAAGCAGAAAATCCGCACTCATTACGGTTTGCTGGAACGCCAGATGCGCAATACCTTCAGCAAAGCGCAGCGCATGGGCGGCGTTACGGGCACAAACCTTCTAGCGCTTCTCGAGACCCGGCTGGATTGTGTGATCTACCGGATGGGATTCGCGAACAGCATCCCCGCGGCGCGGCAGTTGGTTAATCATGGCCACATTATGATCAATGGCAAGAAAGTCGATATCCCTTCGTATCACGTGAAGACAGATTCGACGGTAAGCATCCGCGAGAAGAGCCGCAAGGTTCCGATGATCGCGGACGGCGCGGCGAACCCAGCGCACAAGGCTCCGGAATATATCGAGCGCAACGTCAATTCGTTCGAGGGAAAAGTGGTGGCAACGCCGAATTTGGAAACCATCCCATTCAAGGCCGACACGCAGGCCGTCATCGGTTTCTATTCGCGCTAAGTTTTATCTAGCAAGTATTCCGGGCGGGCCGTTGTACGCGGCCCGTCCTTTTTGTGTTATGGAAAACGCTCGCCCTCCCTGCACAAAGCCCAGGTATTCGGCTTAGCTCATGGCAACAACGGAAAACATAGCGAACGCCCTCCAAGAACTCAATGTCGTCCGCGGCGCCGCGGCGTTGACAGCAAGAAAACGCGCCGACGGCATCGAGGTCGTCGGGCCGTGGGGTTCAGCCAAGGCGTTGGTGGCCGCGCAATTGGCACAGGCAGCGGGCGCGTCCCTGTTGTACCTGACTGCCGGCCGCATCGAATCCGAGTCGGCGTTGGACGACCTTTGCTCATTCGCTGGGCCGGAGCGTTGCGCCGTCCTTCCCGCTTGGGAAGTTCTCCCAACCGACGCCATGCAGCCCGCGGACGATATCGTCGCAGAGCGCATGTCCGCGCTTCAGCATATGGCGAACGCACTCGAGGATGGCGAACCCATCTACGCCACCGTATCCGTCCGCTCGTTTCTGCAGCCGGTGGTCCGACGCGATACGCTTACCGGCGAAACCGTGCGCATGAAGGTTGGCGGGGAATACGACCTCGAAGCGATCGTCGCGCGGCTTGTGGACATGGGGTACGAGCGGGAACTGATGGTCGAGCAGCGCGGCGAGTTGTGTGTGCGCGGCGGAATCTTCGATGTCTTCCCCATTTCCGGCGAACTCCCTTTCCGCATCGAATTCCTCGGCGACGAAGTCGAGTCTATTCGACGCTTCGAGCCGGAGACCCAGCGAAGCGTCGATACGCTCGACCACGTCAGCATCTTGCCCCGGTCGGAGAAGGAACTGTTGCGCGACCAATCCAAAGGCGGCGCGCCTCTCGCGCCGTTGACGGAGTATTTTGGCGAAAATACGCTGCTCGTGACCGACGAGCCCATGGCCGTTCGCCAAGAGGCGGAACGCCTCCTCGAAGAGTTTCGCGATACGCCCTACATGATACCGTGGGACGAAGCGATGCGCCATGCCAAGGGATTCGAGTCTGTGGAAATCGCCCAAGTCGCCTACGCCAAAGAGGCGGGCAAGACGCGCCTGACCGCGTCCATGAAATCCATGTCTTCGTGGTCGGGGCAAGTGGATGGCTTCTGGGAGCAACTCGAACGCTGGGATCTCGATGGCTACGCCGTCCGGATCTACTGCAACAACACGGGCGAGCGCAGGCGCCTCGTCGAACTTCTCGAAGAACGGGGCTATCGGCTCGACCAAGGCGCGCTCGATCTGGAAATTGCCATCGGCGCGCTACGCGATGGTTTCGACTCGCCGAAGGATAAGCTCGCAGTGCTCAGCGAACGGGAGATATTCGGGCGCAAATACATCAAGCGCGCTCGACGAAGGTTTTCCGCCGGTACAGCCATTACCACGTTCAGCGATTTGCGTGCGGGCGATTATGTCGTTCACACGCAACACGGCATCGGACGCTATCTCAGCCTCAAGCGTTTCGAAGGAAAGGCCGCCGACTTCCTCGGCATCCAATACAAATCGGGCGACATCATGTATGTGCCAGTGACGCACGTGGACCTCATCCAGAAGTACGTCGGCGGCGACGGCGCGGTACCGAAAATGGACAAGTTGGGCGGGGACACCTGGGCACGCACCAAGAAAAAAGTAAAGCAGTCGGTCCTCGACATGACCAGCGAACTGGTCCGGCTCTACGCAAAGCGCGAAACGATGCAGGGCCACGCGTTCACTCTCGACACGCATTGGCAGGTAGAATTCGAAGATTCCTTCGAATACGACGAGACGCCCGACCAGCTTCAAGCTATCGCCGAGATCAAACGCGACATGGAATCGGCGCGCCCCATGGAACGCCTCCTGTGCGGCGACGTAGGCTTTGGCAAGACCGAGGTCGCCATGCGCGCGGCTTTCAAATGCGTCATGGATGGCATGCAAGTCGCCGTCCTTGCTCCCACGACAGTTCTCACCGAACAACATTACAATACCTTCCGCGAGCGTTTCGCGGACTACCCCGTCAAGATCGAGATGCTCAGCCGGTTCCGAACGGCGAAGCAACAGCGGGACACGATTTCCCGCCTCAAAGCCGGCGAGGTCGATGTCGTCGTCGGAACACACCGGCTCGTATCGAAAGACGTGGGCTTCAAGAATTTGGGCTTGGCCATTCTGGACGAGGAGCAGCGCTTTGGCGTCCGCCAAAAAGAGCGCCTAAAGCAGCTTCGCAACAATGTGGACGTGCTCACGCTGTCCGCGACCCCCATCCCGAGGACGATGCACATGTCCCTGCTGGGTGTGCGCGACATGAGTGTCATCAACACCGCGCCGAACGATCGCCTGCCCATCCACACCTGCATCGAAGTCTTTGACCCCCAACTCGTCGCCGAGGCCATCGGCCGCGAACTCGCGCGCGAGGGGCAAGTCTTCTACCTGCACGACCGCGTGCAAACCATCACGCGCGTCGCCGCCATGGTCAAGAAACTGGTCCCCCACGCCCGCGTCGCCATCGGCCACGGGCAAATGGGCGAGCACGCGCTCGAAGACGTCATGTCCGCGTTCATCCGCAAAGACATCGACGTTCTGGTATGCACGACCATCATCGGCTCGGGCCTCGATATTCCGAACGCGAACACCATAATCGTCGATCGCGCGGACAATTTCGGCCTTTCCGAGTTGTATCAATTGCGGGGCCGGGTTGGGCGTTACAAACACCGCGCTTTCGCCTATCTTCTCGTCCCTGGCGACAAGGCCCTCACCGAAATCGCCCAGAAACGCCTGAAGGCCCTCGAGGAGTTCTCGACCCTCGGCGCGGGCTTTCGAATCGCCATACGCGACCTCGAAATCCGCGGTTGCGGCAACCTTCTCGGCCCGCAGCAAAGCGGAAGCATCTCCGCCGTGGGCTACGACACCTACACCCAGCTCATCTCCGAGTCCGTCGCAGAAATGCGTGGCGAACCCGTGAAGAGCGTCAACCTGCCCCAATTCGACGTACTCGTCGATGGCTTCATTCCCGATTCATACGTAGTTTCAGAACCTCAGAAGCTCACGCTCTACAAGCGCATTTCCGGCGTCCGTTCGACGGACGAAGTAGCCGAGTTGACCGAAGAACTGACCGACCGTTTCGGTAATCCCCCCAAGCCCGTGCGCCGGCTTCTCGCGGTCATGCGTGTGCGCGCGAAAGCGGCCGAGACCGGCGCAACACAGATTACCGGAAACGCGAGCGCGGTAACGATCGTATTCGACGAAGGCCACTTTCTGAGCGAGAAATACCGACCCCGCCTTACCGAGCGCTTCGGATCCCGGCTCGAAACGCGCTGGAAAGGCGCACCCGCCCTATCCTATGCTGTGGAGGAAGGGGGCGATGCAGTGGCGGCGTGCGAGACTTTGCTGGACGCGCTGGCGGAGCTTTAGCCCGGTTATCTCACCGGGCTAACCCCCCTCCCTGGTTTAGGGAGGGGCTTGGGGAGGGCCGATATTTCACAATTCACCTCCGGAACGAGGGTGTCGAGCTCCGAGGAAACACTTGTGACCTCATAACTTTTTGTTGTTCAAAAGCACGAAAGTGGGACCGCCGCCCCTAACAGCCCGTGGTAAAAGTCCGATTTTGTCTCATCGAAAGTATTGACAGA
>CAYNZS010000275.1:0-5477 GCA_964401695.1 uncultured Nitrospirales bacterium | reverse complement strand
AAAAGTCTCGTCAGAGTGGCCTTCTCCGCCGTCGCAGTAGAAAAGCGGTGAGATAACCGGGTTAGGACAGCAGTGAATTTGAAAAATATGAAGCTATGAGATCACAGGTGTTTCTCAGGAGCTCGACATTCCCGTGCTGGGAGTAAATCGTGTAAGAAACGAGAGGGTTGAATCTACAGTTGTCTTAGCTTGAAATTCCGAGGGATTGTGAAAGGTCGACCCTCCCCCAGCCCCTCCCTAAACCAGGGAGGGGGGTTAGGTCCAGCACTTTGCCTTGGTTACTGGTGTGTTGATTCATGCTGTTTCCATCTTTCCCATCATGCTGAGCGAAGCGAAGTATCTCCATTTCATTGGGCCTCTGGCGTATCGAGATCCTTCACTTCGCTCAGGATGACAGAAGAGGGTGTTCTTAGCAGTGTGGACCCGCGACTACGGGTCAAGACGTCCCAGATTCACGTCGGCGATGGCCTGCCAACGCTCCGGCGAGAACAGGGGGCCGCTGACGATGATTCCTAGCGCGTCGTAGAGCCTAGCGAGTTTGGGATCGGCCAGTTGGTTTGTTCCCGTTTCCAGGGACTCCCCATACCCGTCCGGAATGTCGCGCACGAAGTGGCCGATGCGCCAGTAGCGGTTGTGTTTCGCGGGGAGCCTTGCAAGGAGCGGATCGGTGATGGCGTAGACATCGATGATGTGAACGCCCGGACCCGCCATGAACCCCAGGAAACCGACGCTGCCTTGTTCGGTAACGGCGGGCCCACGTTCGCGCAACGCCGACCCGGTCTCCGCGAATCCGTGGGCCGGGTATGGCCCGGTCCGTTCGGGACTCAACAGTCCGGTCGCGGGGTAGTAGTACTGGCGTTCGTCTGCTATTCCGCCGATATCCGTGGATCGGTCCATCGAGCGTCCATAGTCGTTCGTCGATAGAAGGGGAGTGAACGGCGCGACGATACCCAATCCGACGACTGCCGCAGCGCCGACGCTCGTCTGCGCTTGGGTCGATGGCGTTCGCAGCAAGAGTATCAACGCGCAATAAAACGGGGCCGCGAAGAAGCGTCCGCTCATGAAATCTCCACCAATGTAGAAGATGTATAGCAGGTAGAGGGCAATTCCCGCTGCTATAGGCGTAGTTTCTCTTGAGGGGCGACGGAATGACACGAATATGGCCGCGGCTATGACGGCAAGCGTCGCCGGATCGACCAGCGCTGAATTCGCAAAGTAGGCGAACCCACGTTGCCATAGGTCCATCTTGTCGAAGCCGCTGCCTAGTTTCGCGTACGCCGTGTTGGGAAAGAGGAAGCCGTAGTAGACAAGCGAGAAGAGTTCCCACAACAGCAGGGGCACGGCGCCGAGCGCGGCGGATGCCAGACGCTTCATCGAGGGATCGCGGCCGACCGCCCACGCAACCGTTGGCAGAACGATGAGGATCGTGTCCAGGCGGTTTAGCGCGCACAAGCCCGCGAGTAGAGAGAGAAGAAACAGCGAACGGTTGCCGGAAGTTCCCTTGGTGTGCCTCCAGAAAAATAGCCCAAGCAGCCAAAACGTAAGCGGATTTTCCAGACCGCTTGTAGCGTAGTCCGTAAAACTCTTCGAGAAGACGGCCACGAGAATTGCGAGGACGGCGACGCCCCGTGAGGAGGCAATCCCACACGCAAGAATCCAGAGGGCCGCGAGCGATAGAAGAGCGGAGGTGGCCAAAGTTGAGTAGTAGAGACCACCGCTAACAGCGCGAAGAGCAACGAGGACGCACAACCAGAGCGGATGGGTGTATACCTGGACCCGTTCGCCGACGTTCCAACGAAGTCCGTACCCGTCGAAAAAATTCTCGGCCGTCCGGAAGGTGATATACGCGTCGTCCGACAGCCAAGCGGTCCGCGCGAGCGCATACGCGAAAATGCCGATGGCTATGCCCACCGCCCACGGCCGCTCGATCCTATTTGCCACAGAGATCACAGGGAGCATAGAGAAGGGCTTGTGATTCCATGGTTGCTTTCGGTTCCTCTGGGCTCTCTGTACCTCAGTGCTAGATCCCCATTTTAATATAAGCTAGCGCAATCTTTTCGATAGCGACGATGTACGCAGCAGTTCGAAGGTCGACGACATCGCTACGCGAATGAAAGACTTCGCGAAGGTGCTGGTACGATCTTCTCATGGTGTCATCGAGTCCGGAGCGGACCAGGTCCAGTTCGTCCGCGCCGCGTTTGAGGCGGGAGGCCCATTCTTCGGGAACCTTCTTGCCGATCATTTCTTCGAGCAAGTCGACAATTTGCGTTCCCCGCAATTCATCGAGCCGCCGTTCCATGCGTCCGAAGCGTATATGCGAGAGATTCTTTATCCATTCGAAATAGGAAACCATCACGCCGCCGGCATTCAGGTAGAAGTCCGGCAGGATAACGGTCCCGCTCTGACGCAGGTGCTCTTGAGCTTCGAAAGTCAACGGCCCATTGGCGGCCTCGGCCACCAATTTCGCCTTGACACGGGGCGCGTTCTCCGACGTTATCTGCCCTTCCAGCGCCGCGGGAATGAGAACATCGCAATCCATTTCGAGGACACTTGCCCCGTTGGGAACATAGGTTGCGCCTGGGAAATCTTTGACGCCGCCGGTGCTCAGTTGGTGCTCTCTCAGGTTGACGATGTTCAGGCCATCTTCGTTGATGACGGCGCCGTCGTATTCGATAACGGCCACAATCTTCGCGTCATCTTCCTGACGTAGAAACTTGGAGGCGTGAAATCCTACGTTGCCTAGTCCCTGAATGACGATTCTTTTGCCGCCGAGGCCCCCCTCCATCCGGGCCATGCGCACATCCTCGGGATGGCGAAAATATTCGCGGAGCCCATACTGCACCCCGCGCCCGGTGGCCTCGATTCGGCCTGCGATACCGCCTTGGGTGACAGGCTTCCCCGTCACGCAGGCGATGGCGTTGATGTCATCGGGGTGAAGATTGCGGTACGCGTCGGCGATCCAAGCCATCTCGCGCGGCCCCGTGCCCATGTCGGGCGCAGGCACATTGAGACTGGGGTTGATATACCCCTTCTTCGCCAGCTCATGCGTGAACTTTCGCGTAATCCGCTCGAGTGCTTCCTCGTCGTACTTGCTGGGGTCGATGCACAATCCGCCTTTCGATCCGCCGAAAGGCACGTCGGCGAGCGCGCATTTGAACGACATGAGGGAGGCGAGGGCCTCAACCTCCTCCTGCTCGACAAAGGGCGAGAAGCGAATCCCGCCCTTCACCGGAAGCCGATGTTCGCTGTGAACCGCGCGCCAACCCGTGAACACTTCGTAGCGTCCACGAAGGCCAACGGCGAAACGGACCATAAACACCGAATTGCACTGTTTCATCTTATCTGCCAGACCGGGGGGCAGGCTCATACTCGCGATTGCCCGGTCGAAGGACTTGTAGACTCCTTTGAGAAATGACGAATCCGTACCTACGTCCATACCCACTCCTTCCGCTATAGCGGCTTCGTCACAGTGGCACCCCTACAGCATCGCCGTGACCGAAGAGCTATCCCTTCGCTATCGTAGCACAAAGCTCCCTTCCAAGCGTCTTCGCGCAAACGATTTTCTCTCACGCCAAGGCTAGCGCTGACGAGGCTTTTTCGCGTATTCTGGGAGCTAGAACCCTCTGAACGATTAGTTTCTCCAAACCGAAACGAACTGGAAAGTAGGTCAGGATGTCTAAGAAGTTTGTTATCGCCGCGCTCGAAGGCGACGGCATTGGCCCGGAAATCATGGCGGTCGCGTTGGATGCGTTGCGCGTGATCGAATCGAGGTCGGACGCCGAGTTCGAGGTGAAGCACGCCCCTTTTGGAGGTCAAGCCTATTTCGATACGGGCAGCGCCTTCCCTGAGCATACAAAGAAAGTTTGCGACAACGCGGACGCCATTCTTAAGGGTCCCATCGGACTGAGCTTCGAAGAATCGAAGAAGATCCCCGTCGATAAGCAACCCGAGCGGGGCGCCCTGTTGCCCATGCGGCGCCGCTACAACACTTTCGCGAATTTCCGTCCTGTCTTCTTGCCGCCGGAGTTGGCGCATTTTTCGCCGCTTAAGCCCCATGTGGTCGAGGGTGGGATCGATATTATGATCATTCGCGAGCTGGTGGGCGGATTGTATTTTGGCGAGAAGGAGCGGGGTGAGCGGAAGGGCAAGCGTTACGTTCGCGAGACGCTGGAGTACGACGAGGAGCAGATTCGCCGTATCCTGCGAGTCGGCTTCGAAGAATCCATGAAACGCAAGAAGGTGCTGCACAATATTCACAAGAGCAACGTGCTGATGTCGAGCGTCATGTGGAACGAAATTCTCGACGAAGTGGCGCCGGAATACCCCGAGGTGGAAGTGCGCCACGTCATCGTCGACGCGGCGGCCACGGCCCTCGTGCTCAATCCTCGCCAATTCGATCTCATGGTTATGGAGAATATGTTCGGCGATATCCTTAGCGATTTGGGCGGCGGAATCCTCGGCTCGCTCGGGCTCATGCCCTCCGCCTGCATCGGTACGGAATCTTCCTACTACGAACCGTCGCACGGTTCCGCGCCGGATATCGCGGGCAAAGGCATCGCCAACCCCTACTCGATGATCGGAAGCGTGGCGCTCATGCTTGAGAAAAGTTGCGGCATGGAAGAGGAAGCGCGGCAATTGTGGGACGCGATGCGCGGCGTATTCGGCGAAGGGTTTACTACGGCCGACCTGCGCGATCCGGAGGGCAACCTCGAAGCCATTTCCACGCGCGCCTTCGGCGACAAAGTGCTCGCTAGGCTGGAGGGCTAGGCCTGCGGAAGGTGCGGTTGATGAACCATGAAAGCCTGTCCGGCCGCGAACCGAACGCGGAGCGCGGAGTCATTCTTGTTGGAATGCCCGGCTCTGGAAAAAGCACCGTGGGCGTTCTCCTCGCGAAGGTTCTCTCACGGCCGTTCATCGACACCGACTTGATTGTACAGGCCGATCAGGGCGTGCGCTTGCAGGATATCATCGACTCGAAGGGTTTGGATGAATTCCTTGCGATTGAAGAGGCTTGTACCCTTGCGTTGCAAACGGGCCACTCCGTCGTCTCGACAGGCGGAAGTGTGCCGCTCAGCGAACGTTCTATGGAATTCCTAAAGACCGGGGGGGACGTGGTCCATCTAGATTTGCCGCTGGACGAACTGCGTCGGCGCATCACGAACATGGATTCGCGTGGAATCGCTCTGGCCACCGGGCAATCGTTCGACGATCTCTACAACGAGCGCATTCCCCTGTACAGGAAATGCGCGGATATCACCATCGACTGCGAGGGCCTCGACCACGAAGGGGTCGTGGCGTCAATCCGAGACGCTTTGGCGAAGTAGGGCCAGTGCAGATGCGAACAGCAGAACGTTGAAGAGCGGCGCTTTCATCATAGCGGCCATCTTCACCGTCTCGCTACGAATGTCCGGCGGAATAACGGGGCCTAGCCTAGAGTTTTGCGGTTACGCAGCCTGTTTATTCGCATGGTTGTTAGC
>CAYNZS010000274.1:0-5558 GCA_964401695.1 uncultured Nitrospirales bacterium | reverse complement strand
GCGATAAACTCCGGTGTATTGACTCACAATTGGTGCAGCTCTTGAAAGCAAGGCAAGGGGTACGTTTTCTGTCAACCTGAAGGAAGTAAAGGATCTCGATACGCCAGAAGCACAATGAAGAAGAGATACTTCGCTCCGCTCAGCATGACGGATAAAATGGAAACAGCGTGAATCAATACTCCAGAGCTCAGGATGGCGCAAGTACGCCGCCTATAGGAGTTGTGACGAGTGCCGAAGAGTTTACCAATGTTTTCTGTAGGCCTCCTGCTGGCGTGGGGCGCCTGGGCAAACGAGAAGCTCTGCTCCGAAGGGGGCGCGCCATGTAGCCGAGGGATGAGCGAAGCGATTCCCCCGGTAAGTGTTTCTCCATACGAACTTCTCCGAAGGAGATGCGGCGATTCCCGCCCGGCGGATCGCCGAGTCCGTCTTCAAATCGTCTCGGGGCTGTAATCGATGTCATGGGTCTTGGGCAAGGCGGTAAATCAAATCTTGTTTGGAGTTTCTCAGCCGCCATATCTCCTTCGGAGAAATATCGAGTGGTTAAGTCGACCGGGGGAATCGCTTCGCTTATCCCACGGCTACAACCGAAGTCTCTTTGGGATAAATCCAGCCTGCGTCGTCTGATCCGATATTCCGGCGTGGGTCCCTACTCAGTCCGCAACCACCATGAACTTCAGTGGCAAAAATGCCGCGTTCGCCCTTATCGACAGGGCCTCTCCCGAACGCCGAAAATTCTTCTCGTTCTTCTTCGCGGTTTCCAGCCTTCGAGGCACTAAGTGCAATGTGGCGCGGTTTCGCTTAGTATATGAATCCGGGGTAGGGTTTAGGGGCGAATTCGTGGAAGCACTCCTAAGCGTATTGGAGGAGGCCGAATATGGCAATCGCGCCAAGACGGGCGGCGGGCCCGCACGGCTCGCCGATCTTTCAGATCGATTCGCTTGTCAAAGAATACGTGATGGGCGAGGTGATCGTCTCGGCCCTGCGCGGCGTTTCACTTGAAGTGAAGCAGGGCGAGTTCCTGATCATTCTCGGTCCGAGCGGGTCGGGAAAGAGTACGCTGCTCAATATCGTGGGCGGTTTGGATTCGTCGACCTCGGGCGACGTGTGGTTTCGGGACGAGAATCTGAGCGTCTTCAACGAACGTGAGTTCACGCTGTACCGCCGCGATCACATCGGATTCATCTTCCAGTTCTACAACCTTATGCCCAACTTGACGGCGAGGGAGAATGTTGAAATGGCGACGGAGATTTCGGCGAATCCGATGGGCCCTATGGAAGCGTTGGGCTTGGTGGAACTGACCGGCCGCGCGGATCACTTTCCTTCGCAGCTTTCGGGCGGCGAACAGCAACGCGTGGCCATTGCCAGGGCCATCGCGAAACGGCCGGAGATTCTCCTGTGCGATGAGCCTACGGGTGCGCTGGATGTGGCTACGGGCAAGATCGTGTTGAACGCGCTCAAAGCAGTGAATGAACGGGTGGACACGACGGTGATCGTAATCACGCATAACGCGTCTATCGGCAGTCTGGGCGACCGGGTGATTCGGATGATGGACGGAGGGGTCCGCAAGATTGTCGAAAATGAACAGCGCGTGCCGGTGGACGAGGTGGATTGGTAGCCCGCGATGAAACCGCTCACGAAAAAACTGCTCCGGACGATCATAAAGACGCGGGGGCAGAGCCTCGCCGTAGCAGCAGTAGTCCTGTGCGGCACGGCTTGCTTCATCTGCATGGTGTCTTTGCATCGGAACCTTTTGTTGACGCGAGATACTTACTATGCCCAATACCGATTTGCCGATTTCGAGATCATGCTGGAGCGGGCGCCAAGCACAACGCTGTTCAAGCTGGAAAACATTTCCGGCGGGCGCCAAGTGCGTGGCCGAATTGTGAAAGAAGTCAATCTCGACATTCCCGGCGTGGACGAGGCGCGCACGGGCCGGCTCGTATCCATGCCGAACCGCGAGGGGAGCCCGCTCAACGATGTGTTCATCAAGAAGGGGCGTTATTTTTCCGAAGGGGCGCGCAACGAGGTGATTCTGAGCCAGCAGTTCGCCCAGGCAAACAATCTATCTATCGGCGACTCGCTGGAAATCACGGCGGATGGAAAGCGACATTCGCTGAAGGTAGTGGGGGAGGGCTTTTCTCCCGAGTACATCTACATCATCCGCAACATCCAAGACATGGTTCCCGCTCCCGAGCGCTTTGGCATACTGTGGGTACCGCGGAATTTCGCGGAGACGGCCTTTTCGATGAAGGCTGCCTACAACAACGTGGTGGGTTCGGTCGATGACCCCGAGCAGTTGGACGCCATCTTGGAGCAGTGTGAAGACATTCTGGACAGCTATGGCGTCTTCGCGAAAGTGAAGCGGGAAGACCAGATCTCCAATCGGTTCATTTCGGATGAGATTAGGGGCCTCGAGGCGACGGCGAAGGTCATGCCATCGGTCTTCCTCGGCATTGCGGCCCTTGTCATTTTCGTGTTGCTCAACCGGATGGTGCGCAATGAACGAACGCTCATCGGATTGATGAAGGCCTATGGCTACTCGAATCTCTCGGTCGCCACGCACTACATCATGTTCTCCCTCATTTTATCCGGATTCGGGTGCGCGGGCGGTTTTGCGGCCGGCTACGCGATGGCGAACGGGATGTTGAAAATGTACGGGCAATACTACCAATTTCCCATCCTCAAGTCGCAGTTGTATCCAGACATCCTGGTCAAATCGATGGGTATCGCCGTGTTCTTCGCTTTCTTGGGATCTATCGGTGCTTCGGTCCGCGCGAGTCGAATTCGGCCCGCCGAAGCCATGCGCCCGGAAGCGCCGGTCATTGGACAGCGGACGATGTTGGAATCGATTGGCTGGCTCTGGCGGCGGATGTCGTTTACCTGGAAGATGATCGCGCGCAATGTCTCGCGAAACCGATTTCGCTCTTCACTCAACGCGCTTGGCGTTATGGTTTCAGCGGCGATCATTATCATGGGATTCTTCGGGTTTGACGCCATTCAATACATGCTCTGGTTCCAGTTTGAGATGGCCGAAAAGGAAGATGTGAAGATCACTTTTGCGAAGGAACTGGGCAAGGAGGCGATCTACGAAGTGGCCCGCGTCGATAATGTTCTGCGCGTCGATCCTCTGCTGCAGTATCCGTTCGAAATGCGCAACGGTTGGAAAAAGAAGGATGTGGTCGTATTCGGAATGGAACGGGACGGGGAGTTGCGCTCGCTACTCAACTCGGATGAGGAAGAGGTGGATGTGGGAGAGCGCGGCCTGGTGCTTTCCGAGAGGGTCGCCAAGGGGCTCGGCGTAGGCGCAGGCGAGACGATTACCCTTAAACCCTTGATGGGCCGGATCACGAAAGAACGGGAGGTTACGGTGTCGAAAGTAGTCAAGCAGATGTTCGGCGTGTCGGGGTATATGAATATCCACGCCCTGAGCCGAACGCTCGGAGAATCCTATGCCGTGAACGCCGCGCTTCTCGAAACGGAGTCTGGCGCGGAACGAACCATCAATCCGCAGATGAAGGACGTCCCGGCTGTTGCGTCGGTGGAAGTGAAAAAGGATTCCTACGAGAGCCTCATGGACACTTTGGCGCAAAGTATTGGGATTATGACTTTCGGGGTCTTGATCTTTTCGGGCGTGATCGCCTTCGCGGTCATCTATAACGTCACCTTTGTATCCCTCGCGGAGCGCCAGCGTGAATTGGCCTCGCTTCGCGTAATGGGCTTCAGCAATCAGGAGGTGGGCCGTATCCTGTACAACGAGAATTTTTTCACCGGAACGATTGGCCTGATTCTCGGCATGCCTTTGGGAGCCGGTATCTGCTGGTTGATGGTCGACGCTTTTGCTACCGACCTTTATCGCATCCCCTTTTACATATCGGCGCGAACATTCATGGTGGCTGCCGTGCTAACGGCGCTGTTTATCGCTATATCCAATTTCGCCGTACGCAAGAAGATCCATGGGCTGGACCTCGTGGAAGTGCTTAAAGCGCGCGACTAGGGAGCCGTGTAATGAAAGGAATTCTTTTGGCTGTAGGGGCTGTGGTGATTATCGCCGTGTCCGTGGTCGCGCTACGCGGCCAGGCCATCCCTGTAGAAATCGTGGCGCCCGTGATCATGGATGTGCGCCAATACATCGTGGAGGACGGCAAGACGAGCCTCGCGCATGTCTATGTCGTGGATATGCCCGTGTCCGGCACGGTGCAGCGGCTGGGCCTCGAGGTGGGGGATACCGTTGAGAAGGGCGAAGTCGTCGCGGCCATCGACACGTACGCGCTAAAGCAACGTATTCGGGAATTGCAATCGCTCATCGAAAGGACGCGGGCCAGCGTCACCGGAGTAGACATGGCCAAGCCGAAGGATGAGGACATTGAATCGGCGCTCATTCATGTGACGGAAATGCGCGATGGGCTGGCGATCGCCAAACGAGTACATGCGAGCTTGGCCATCCAGTTGGATGATGCAAAGAAGGATTTTGACCGCGCCGTTGCGCTCGTAGACGACAAGGTGGTTAGCCAGTCGTTCTACGATGAGGCGGAAACAAAATTCAAGACCCTGTCTGAAGATGTGCGCCGGGGCGAATTGCAGGAGCAAGCGGCGCAAAAGGCTCTCAATGTCGCCGAGTTGGCCCATCGCCGGCTCACGGCTTCGGTCGACGACAACGAATACCGGCGCGCGGAGCACGAGGCGCAAATCGAAGCCTTCGGAGCGCAAGTTGCCGTGTTGAAAAACGACCTCGGCAAGACCAACGTCGAGGCGCCCGTGTCGGGGCCAGTGCTGGAAAAGTATGTCGAGGATCGGCGCGTGTTGGCGGCGGGCTCGCCCTTACTGCGGATCGGAGATCTGGATTCGATCGAAATCGAATGCGACGTGCTCTCCGAGGAGGTCTCGCGCGTGAAGGAAGGCGACCCCGTCGAGATAGCCGGAAAGGTCCTGATGGGCGCTACAGCGATGGGCAGAGTTAAACGCATCTATCCTTCGGGCTTCATGAAGGTCTCCGCATTGGGCGTCGAGCAGCAGCGGGTACGCACCCTCATCGAATTCGACAATAGCGCGCTGGGGCTCCGTCCGGGAACGAGCGTGGATTTGAGCATCGTGACCGCCCAATCCCCTGGGGCGTTGGCCGTGCCGGAACGCGCGGCGTTTCGCCGGGAGGGCGCGTGGCATGTCTTTGCCGTGGACGGGGACGTGGCCCGCTTGCAGCCGGTCGAGATTGGTTTGAAGAATAACGACTGGGCGGAAATCGTCGGCGGCCTCGATTCGGGCGACACGATTATCGCCGACCCGAAGAATGAGTTGGAGGATGGGGCGAGGGTTACGCCGTTGGAGTGACTCTAGCCCGCATCGCTCACTAGATTTCGTAGCGAGGCGGTGGAGAAGGTTGCTATGGCAAGACTTATTCGAAGACTTTCGGGCGACAGCGTGGCGGGCCACGTCGAGGTCGAAAAGGCGAGAAAAGTCTCGTCAGAGCGCCCTTATCCGCCGTCGCAGTAGAGATTTGGTGAGCGATGCGGTCTAGCCTAGAGTTTTGCGGTTACGCAGCCTGTTTATTCGCATGGTTGTTA
>CAYNZS010000273.1:0-5565 GCA_964401695.1 uncultured Nitrospirales bacterium | reverse complement strand
CGATCTGTCAATACTTTCGATGAGACAAAATCGGACTTTTACCACGGGCTGTTAGTTGTTTATTGGGAGAATTGGTTATCCTCATGTTTACGCAGGCCCTCTTGTACCACCAATTTAGGTGATCGGATCTTTCCGCTGTGCAAGAATCGAGGAATCCTCTTCCACTTCTTCGTGTTTGAGGTTGCGTCTCCCACCTTCGCCGTCATCTCTGTCACCTTTGACGTTAATGTAGGGGCACCCACCCTGATATTGGTAGTAGAAATAGGGTTGCTTATCTCCTTGCAGTGCCTCCCCATTCTCGATGCGCTCGTCGTGCAAACGAAAGGATTGCCCGCCCGAAAGTCCAGCGCATGTCGGATCGGCTGAGGCCCATCTGGGTATTCGACAATAGCCTCCATTGATGCTACCTTCGAATCGTCGCCCTTCCAGATCCGCTCCCCGACCCCTCCGCCTGGGCCTATCACATCGCACATATTCATGGGAGATTTCTGAAGGAGCGTTATCGCCTCGATCAGATTGGATTTCCCCGATCCGTTCGGGCCGATTAGCACGTTGAGATCCTTGAATTCTAACGCCGGTGTATCGGGACTGAACGACAGAAGATTCCTCAACCGAATCGAGTGCAGCAGTCGTTTTAAATTGTCGTCGTTTTCCTTCATCTCAGGCTCCATTTGCACAATCGCCCCGAGTAGATTGCTTCGTCATGCCTCCTGTCAAGGAAGTAATCCATGAGAATGCCGAAACACTCCGATAACATCCCCCTTGATCCCCCTTCGAAGGGGGACTTCTTCCGGGGGCGTCTCAGAGCAAGCGGCCCTCGCGTCAGCCCTCGCGCACCATTTGCGGTTCGTCGATGTAGGTTGGCACTCCTTCTTCTTCTAAGATCCGGTCAATCTCTGCGCGGTCGGCTTCGGTCAGCCGCCAATCGGCGGCCGCGACGTTTTCCTCAAGCTCGCGCTCGTTGCGCATGCCGACGAGGGCCACGGAGACCGCGGGGTTGCCCAGGACCCAGGCGATGGCCAACTGCGGCAGCGTTTTGCCATGACTGGAGGCCAGTTCAGCCAGCCTCTCCCCCGCCTTCAACTCCTTGACGAACGAATCGCGCTCGAAGAGCGGCAAGCCGAAGGCGGACATATAGCTGCGCCAGTCGTTCTTGGGGAAGGTCGTCTCCGGTGTAAACGCGCCGGTGAGCAACCCGAAACCCAGCGTGCCATAGGCCATGAATCCGATATTCTTTTTCGCGCAATAAGACAACACCTCCTTATCCATGCGCTGATCGAAGAGGTGGTAGCCCACCTGGTTCGCCACTGGATTCCCATGTTCCTGGCACGTCTCCATCATTTCGATATCGAAATTGGATACGCCATAGTGGCGAATCTTCCCGTCGCTCTTGAGTTTCTCGAGGGCCTTCATCGGCTCATCGAGAGGCGTGTCGTGGTCGCGCCAGTGGATGAGTTGCAGGTCGATCGTGTCCGTTTGCAGGCGGCGCAGACAGCCTTCCGTACGCTCGATAATATGTTCGTACTTCGAGTTCTTCCCCGTGATCCGGCCATCCTCGCTGTAATTGAACCCGACCTTCGAGACGAGAATGATATCGTCCCGCTTGCTTCCGAGCGCTTTGCCCAACAACTCCTCGGAGCGGAACGGGCCGTACACTTCGGCCGTGTCGAACAGGTTGATGCCATGGTCAATCGCAGCCTCAACCGCACGGCTCGCCTCTTTCACATCGATGTCGCCATACATCGTCGTGCTCATTTCCCACGTGCCGAAGCCGATTGGAGAACACACCAAATCCGTGTTGCCTATTGTGCGCTGTTCCACGTTATTTCCCCCTCTTTGTTTGAACTTGGTTAGGAGCATCAGCCTTTGGCCGAACTATCCAGTCGGATTCTACCATTGACAGCTCGGCATGTCGATGAAGGGCGAAAGTGGCAGACGTTTCCTGGCAAGATGCAAGAAAAGGGCCGGCGCGCATTCGTTTGCGCCGACCCTCTAGTTCTTCGCATATTTCGAGAGCGTCTCCGCCCCGAACGCACGGGCTTCTCGCTACCGTGCAGTCGCCGGCTATCCCTGCGGAACCGGAATGTGCTCGACGGGCCTTACGGCCTTAAAACCGATGGCGTTATCTTCGCAGCCGATCACACAGACGCCGCAGCCCCAGCACTTGTCGGGTTCGATTATTGCTTTGAGCTTCTTGGTGCGTTTCTTTTCGTTGAAGGCCTGAGGCTTGACCATGTCGATTGCGTCGAAATGGCAGCGTTCCACGCAATCCTGACAGCCATCGCACTTGGATTGATCGATAAACGCTTCGAAACGCGCCTTCTCCCAGACGTGGCCGATAGATTCGTCTACAACCCGCATAGGCACATAGCTGATGCAGCAGTCCTCGCAACACTGGCAACTGAAATACATGCCCGTCATCGCGGTCGAGTTGCTCCACAGATGGATCAGGCCATCCTTTTCGACCTCGTCCACGAGATCCAAGGCCTCCTGCGTGCTCAGCTTCTTGCCCGAGCCGCGGGCAAGCACATACTCGGCGGCACGCCCGAATTGAATGCAGTTCCATCGCTCTACCTCATCGCAGTGCTCGCAGGCCTCGCCAACGGAGGCCGTGCGGTAGCGGCACGGACAGGGAACCACCACGATCAGGTCCTGCGCCTTAATGAGCTCGCGAAAATCTTCGCACGGCAGGATATCCGACTTTGGGACATCCTTGAGCGCCATGTACGAGGGGACGACCCGAGTCCCTGCCACTTTGTTCTGGGCCGAGCGCTTACCTGAGATTTCATAGTATTCCTCGACGCAGAAATCGTGCCAGAGACTGAAGAGCTCGGCGTCTTTTACGATGTCGAGATCCTGGTGCGCCATGCTCGAATCGTGAAATTGGCCTACGGAACGCGTAAAACGGTAGAACTCCCGTTTGCTGAAGTCGCCTCTGGGAAACAGGACACCCTTGAAGAACAATGCCTCCAATTCTTCCTTGATGAGGGCCTCGTCGAAGCCCGTCTTATCCGCCACGTCCGCGGCTGTGCCGGGCAACGCGGCCGCCATCTTCGCTTGGTCGGGCGTCATAAGGTTCTCCAAGATGGCGCGGAACCGCTTGGATTCGGAAAAGCCCAACTGTTCCGCAAGGGCGGTGTAATCGTCATTGGCGCTAACGGTACTCATTGTCGTCGATCTCCACTTCTCTCGAAAGAGGTTCCACCACAGGGCCTGTCCCTGTCGGCAGTACGGCAATTCATTATAGGCCTTTAGTGGTCCAGCCACGCAGGCTATGTGGGGGCTAAATCCCAAGCATGTTAATAGCCACGCCGCAGAGGCAGATAGAAGCGCCGGCCGCGGCATGGGTATAGCGCTCCATCTTGCCTAACGGAAGCAGATTAGCGCCCCATGTAATCACGAGCACGACACCGACCATCGTCAACAAGGTGACCCCCCCGTACGCGCCCGTTACCAGAGCCAAGCCAGCGAAACTGCTCGTAAACGCCGGATACATCAAGACAGGGATAAGCGCTTCACAGGGTCCGAAGACAAATATCACAAAGAGCAACCATGGGGTCAGGCTTCCCGCCGCCTTCCCCGCGTGTACGTGGGCGTGGCGAGTCATGTGCCCGTGCCCGTGTACGTGCTCGTGCCCCTGGGCGTTCGTCTCGGCGTGGACATGCTGATGGGAATGGGGGCGTTTCTTCATAGCCCACCGCAGACCCCACACGAAATAGGCAAATCCGAAACCAATAAGCGCCCACGCAGCCACGCTGCCCCGAATCGCTTGCAGCGCTTCAAGTTTCGCGGCCGCCAGACCGAGCGCAATGCCAATACTCCCCAGCACCAACGAGCTCAGAATGTGCGCCAACCCGCAGGCCCCGGTGACACACGCTGTCTTCGCCATCGACCAGCCCCGCGCCCGGCTCATCATCACAAACGGCAAATAGTGGTCGGGACCCAACAGCGTATGAAAGAAACCGATGGATGCAGCCGTCAAAGTCAGTAACTGGATATCCTGCGACATGACCGCCTTCATACTCCCGTCTAGCTCTCCGCACGACTGGATAGCCTATACCATCGCCGCCAGCGGATCAACACTCTCCCCTATCGCGTCGACATGCCACGGCGCTAACGCGTTTTGACGGGACGAGAGGGTTCTGGGCGCGAACATCGCTATTATGCGTACCAGACCCGTAACATCCTGGACGTGTGTTGAACCCCGCGCGAATCTGTGCGACACTAATAACCGGTTTCGGTTCGCGTTGCGAGGGCCGCCATAGAAATAGTAAGCTCGCGGACGAACAGGGACTATGCATTACCCGAAAGGAAGTGCGATGAGCAGTTATGGTGTGTTGGCGGAACGTTTGGGATTTGCCGGTTCTAGCCGGCTGTACGCGATTCTTGAAAACCTCATGACTCCGGATCAGGCCCGGATCGCCGAGTCCTTGCCGGGAACGGCCGCGGAGGCCGCCACAGCGACCGGACTCGACGAGCAGCAAGTCTCCGAAAGTCTTGACGAGCTGTTCTTCAAGGGCGTCGTATTCCCCAAGGGCGATTTCAATAATCGCGAGATGTACCGGTTCGCACGGTCGATTGGGCAGTTCCATGACGCGACGCAGGCGACCAAGCAGCGCGACATCGACGACGACGAGGAGTTCTACGGGCTGTGGCACGATTTCTGTGAGAACGAGTTCTACCCCTTCGTCGGCAAGAACCAAGCCGCCCTGACCACTCCCCCGTTTCGCGTTGTCCCCTTGTACAAAGCGTTCAAGGACTTCTCCGAGGTCATGCCGTCCGAGAATTATCGCGAATTGCTCAAGACCCAGGACAAGATAGCCGTCGTTCCTTGCGCGTGCCGGTACCGCACGAGTTCGGTGGACGAGCATTGCGAGCACACCAGCGAAGAAGACCGTTGGAATTGTCTTCAGTTCGGGCGCGCCGCAGAATACGTCATCGCCCGCGATAGCGGAAAAGAACTAACGATTGACGAAGCGCTCGAGTTGCTCGACGAGATGGAGGACGAGGCCCTGGTCCACCTCTGGCCTAATAGCACGGTAACCCAGGGCGTCCACACGAGTTGTTCATGCTGCAGCGATTGCTGCATGAATTTCGTCCCGATGGACATGATCGACGAACCCATCGGGAAGGTCTGGGAGAGGAGCCGATTCGAGGCCCGAATCGACCTCACGAAATGCGAGGGCTGCCAGAAATGCGTCGAACGCTGCCATTTCGACGCCATCGATCTGGTCAAAGTTGTCCCACCGCCAAAGGACAAGAGTAAACCGTACAAAGCCGTCGTGGATCCGGAGAAGTGTTGGGGCTGCGGTGCGTGCGTACCGGTCTGCAAAGAGTATGACGCCGTCGATTTCTATGCCGTGCGCGACAAGGATTTTATTCCCGTCTCAGACTAGTGTATTGATTCATGCTGTTGCCATCTTATCCGTCATGAATCGATACATGATCACTCTCGCGCGCGTACTTAAGGCGAACTAAGCGATCAATCCCCCTCCCTGGTGTAGGGAGGGGTTAGCAGCCCGTGGTAAAAGGCTTCATTTGGATTGAGAAATGCCACTCGGTGTT
>CAYNZS010000272.1:0-5593 GCA_964401695.1 uncultured Nitrospirales bacterium | reverse complement strand
CCGAGTGGCATTTCTCAATCCAAATGAAGCCTTTTACCACGGGCTGTTAGGGGAGTCGGAAGAACTCGATGGAATCGACGATGACACTTGCCGAGCAATTCATAGCCAAGCTCGAAGCCCTTCACGGCCACGGGTACCGTGCGCCGGATTGGGCTTCGACTGCGAATATCGTCCTGTCGATCTGCCGAGAGTCAGAGGCGGACTGCGTCGCTTTGGGCGATTTGGATTCGGAGTTGGTCGAGGCTATCAAGCGGTCATGCGAAGAAGATGGGATTCGCGTGATTGGGCCCACCTATCAAGCCGCCGATCTGCCGGGGCTCATCGACGGCGCCCAAGTCGGTGTCGGCGCGGCGGATTGCGGGATAGCGCGGACGGCTACGTTGGTCGAGACGACTGTTGACGACGCGATACGCCTGGTTTCGTCGTTGCCCCGCACGTATGTAGGCGTGGTGAAGGCTGGCGAACTTGTGGAGCGGTTGGAGGATTCGGCGGAGCGAGTGCGCCAGGCTTTTCAGGAAAATAAGGAGGGTTGCGCGGTGAGCTTCATTTCCGGACCGAGCCGCACTGGGGATATCGAGATGATCTTGACGTTGGGGGTACACGGTCCAAAGGAGGCGCATGTCGTTATCCTGGACGAGCCCGTCTCGGAAGGCTCGGCGAATGTCTGAGGACAGGTACCGGCGTCTGACCGGGCTGATTACCGAAGCCATCAATCATCCGAAAGCCAGCGAGTTCCTCTTGAGCGCGATGAAGCGGGGCCGCGATACGCGTTCGGCGGCGCTGGCGGCCCTTCCGGGAGGCGACGAATTCCGCAACGAAGTGCGCGCTACGAAAGAGCGCTGCATCTCGGGTCAGGACGAGTTGGTCGACCGCTTCATCCAGAACGCGGAGAAGCGGGGCGCAAAGGTCTTCCGGGCTGAGGACGGCCCCACCGCCATTGAATACATCCTGAACATTGCGCGGGAGCGCGGGGTGAAGACCGTATCGAAATCGAAATCGCTTACCACCGAAGAGATTTTCGTCAATAAGCCGCTTGAAGAGGCAGACCTCCGCGTTGTCGAGACCGACCTCGGCGAGTTGATCATCCAATTGGCGGGCGAAAAGCCCTACCACCTGGTCTTCCCATCGGTTCACAAGACCCGCCGAGAGGTGGCCGAGATTTTCGCGGCGGAAACCGGCGAGGCGATCTCCGACGATATCCCTTCGATCATGAAAGTTGTGCGGAAATACCTGCGTCCCATCTTCCTTAACACCGATGTCGGCATGACCGGCGCGAATGTCGGCGTGGCGGAAACGGGCGGCATCGTCATCGAAACGAACGAGGGCAACGCGCGGCTTGTTTCGAGTATCGGCGATTGCCACATTTGCGTGATGGGCGTCGAGAAGATCGTCGATACCGTGGAAGACGCCATGCTCATGGTCCTCGCCCATCCGGTCAGCGCTACGGGGCAATGTCCAACGACCTACGTAACATGGATGAACGGCCGTTCCCCTATGGGGGAGGGTGGCGAGCTGCGCGAATCGCACATCATTATCCTCGACAACGGCCGCTCGGAGATGCGCGAAGACTCCGCCTTGCGCGAGGCGCTCCATTGCATCCGTTGCGGGGCCTGCATGAACATCTGCCCGACCTACGGCATCGTGGGCGGACACACGTTCGGATACATCTATCCCGGGCCTATTGGCATCCCCTGGACGGCGGCGACGCATGGCCTGGAGAATGCCGGCGATTTCGCAGCGTTGTGCATCTCCTGCGGACTGTGCAAGGAAATATGCCCAGCCGAGATCGATATCCCCATGATGATCGCCGAGATTAAGGACCGGGACGCGAAGACGCATCCACACCTCCGCGTGAACCGGGCTATGATGGCAGTGAATTCGCTCGCCGCGCTCGGAAGCGCCACGGCGCCGGTGTCCAATTGGTTTCTGCGCAGTGGGGCCTTCCGCGCCGCGCTGGAGAAGACCATCGGGCTTGATCGACACCGGGAGCTTCCATCGTTTGACCGCGCCATTCTGAAGAAACGATTTCGGAAGCGCGGACTCACAGCGCCGTCGAGTAACGTCAAGAAGAAGGTGGCTTTCTTCGCGGATGTGTACGCCAACTACAATAGCCCGGCGCTGGGCATGGCAGTCGTGGAACGGCTTGAGGCCGCGGGCTGCGAAGTCGTGCTGCCCGAGCAACGTTCAAGCGGCTACCCCTTCATCGCCTACGGCGATCTCGACCGCGCGCGCGAGACCGCGGAATTCAACGTCGTCCGGCTCGCGCCTTTGGTCGCAGAGGGATACGACATCATCTCGTCCGAACCGACGGCCGTCTCCGCTTTGAAGGAGTCCTACCCCACGCTGCTGGACAACCGCGAAGACGCCATCCAAGTGTCTGCCCGGACTTTCGAACTTTTCGACTATCTACTACAGGTCGAGGAGGGACCTGTCGATGGACCGCTCAAGGGACGCCGTTTCGGCTTCCATTGCTCGTGCCATCAACGGCCTCTCAGTTCCGGCGAAGCGGCCATGGAGTGGCTGCGAAGGCAGGGCGCGGAGGTGGAACTGGTGGAAACGGGAACGTGCTGCGGCATGGGCGGCACCTTCGGACTCAAGACGGGGCCGTTGGGCTACGATTTGTCCAAGGCGGTCGGTAAGCCTTTGTTCGACGCCTTCCGCGAGTCGGGGGTCGATACTATCGTGACCGAGAGCAGTGTTTGCGCCATCCAACTGGCGGAAGGGACCGGCCTCGCGGTCGTTCATCCCTTGGAACTACTGATGAAAGGCTAACGTATGCGCCTCAAGAAAGTAAAACTCGATAAGAAACGGCAGGCAGAAATCGTCACCAACGCGACTAAGGCGCAAGGGGAGCGCGCGTCAGGCTATCGCGAGAAGGCAATAAATTTGTTTCCCCATGTCTGCGCCCGCTGTGGCCGCGAATTCGCCGGCGAGTCTCTCAAAGAATTGACGGTCCACCACAAGGACCAAAACCATGACAACAATCCGTCCGATGGCAGCAACTGGGAGTTGCTATGCGTCTACTGCCACGACAACGAGCATCAGGACTTGACCGACAGCGGGTATTCGGACGGATCGACCACCGAACGCCATAGCGAATCGCCGCTCGGATTCAATCCCTTCGGGGCGTTGAAGGACATGGACGGGAAGGATAATAGCTGATTATTCATCGCGGAGAGGTCTGCCAATCTCCCGATTGGAATGCTCACATGCCGGAAACAGATTCGTGGCTTCACACTCGTCGAAGCGGTAATTGTGCTCGCTGTAATCGCCGCGCTCCTGGCTGTCCTGATTCCAGTCATGCGTGAGCGAGAACGGGAGCGCCTCCAAGCCTTGGCGAAGGCCTAGCCGTGGGAAGTCTTCGAGTTTCGCGCTACGGGGACATAGGTGACACTTTTGCTTTGGGTACCGAGTTAGCCCGGTACCCAAAGCTTTCATTTAATCCTGGGGGCATGATATCAACCTATTGGTGAAGACATGAGCGACGAAGTGAACTGCCCTAGCATCGCCATACTGGACGCAACCGGCTTTCGGGCGCTATCGATGCCGTAAGGGGCACGGGACGAAAGGGAGCGCTACCCAATTTCCCCCGCTATTATTAACCCGTGCTCCCGATTCTTCTCCGCATAGACTTGGGTTACGCCAATTCCACTATGCCCCAACATGACTTGGGTGGCCTCGACACCATAGCGCCTACGGATAACGGTGGCGGCATTGTGCCGTAGACGGTGGGGCGTCTGACGCTGAACATCACATCGTTCACAAGCCCGAGTGATGGCCCGTCTGTATCCAGCCACCATGTACTCAAATAAACGTTCATGCCCTGGAGTGTCAACGAGGCAGGGCTTGCTCTCTCGTTCCAACGCTCCAGCGTGGGAATGCATACGAGGTGTGGGAACGACGCAGAGACCGGCTCGAAAGCGAAAACACTCCCTGCTAATTCTGCGAAACGACCTACGCTTACCAGACTGTTATTCCTTCGTTTTCGAAGTCATCTCCTGGCATTTTCACCCAAACCCCGCCGTGTCCTTTGTCAACAAAATACCTAATGTTTCCCGAACCGGCATCCGACGCCGCGCAACACACCGGTCCGATCTATAGGGAGGCTTGGGTGGGTTGGGCAACCTGACTGGGGTAATTGGGAGCATCCATGACAGGTGGAAGTCCCTATTTATAAGGAGTGGACTAGGCTTTGACGATCTTCTCGCGGCCCCGTTCGACATCCTTGGTCGCGTTGCGCGTGTCCACGACTAACTTTGCGTGATCGACCACGTATTGATAGTCCACGCAACTGTGGTCGGTCGCGATTAGGACGGCGTCGTAGCTGCTCAATCCGTCCGGGGACAGCTCCACGCTAACCCGGCCCACTACGCTCGGGTGCTTGCGCGTCGTCTTGATAGTAGGCACATAGGGATCGCGAAAGTCCACATGCGCGCCTGCCTCGAGCATCACCTCAAGTAACACCAGCGAAGGGCTTTCCCGCAAATCGTCAACGTCCTTCTTGTACGCCATTCCGAGCAACAAGACGGAGGAACCGCGTAACGCCTTTCCCGAATCGTTGAGCGCGGCCATCAAACTGCGCAACAGATATTCCGGCATAGCCACATTGATTTCACCCGCCAGCTCAATAAAACGCGTAGCGAACCCGTACTCCCGCGCCTTCCACGTGAGATAAAACGGATCGATCGGTATGCAATGCCCTCCGAGGCCCTGTCCCGGATAGAATGGCATAAACCCGAAGGGCTTCGTCTTCGCCGCATCAATCACCTCCCACACATCAATCCCCATCTTCGAGTAAATCACTTTCAATTCATTCACCAGAGCAATATTGACGCTGCGGAATATATTCTCCGTAAGGTTTACGACTTCGGCCGTCTCCGTTGAAGAAACCGGCACGACACCGGACGCGACCTGCCCATACAAGTACGCCGCCGCTCCGAAGCCTCTGTCCCGTCGCCGCCGACCACCTTCGGGATCGTCGCCATCGAAAAGGAAGCGTTGCCAGGATCCTCACGTTCCGGCGAATACGCAACATAGATGCTTTCGCCCGAGCGAAGCCCGCCTCTCTCCAAGATAGGCCGGAGAACTTCCGTCGTCGTTCCCGGATAGGTCGTCGACTCAAGCGCCACCAACTGCCCCTTCCGCAAGTGAGGCGCGATCGATTCTGCCGTCGCCACGATAAACGACATGTCCGGCACCTGATTCTTTGTCAGCGGAGTGGGCACACAAAGGAGAATCGCATCCACCTCGGACACCCTTGCAAAGTCCGTGCTCGCGTCGAAGCGCTCTGAAGAAACCAGGCGTTCGATAATCTCATAGGGCATGTACTTGATATACGACCTTCCAGCGAGGAGGTGTTCCGCTTTGGATGCATCGACATCCAGGCCCAACACGCTGAATCCACTCTCGGAGCACGCGATGGCAAGCGGCAGCCCAACATACCCAAGCCCGACGACTGCCATCGTGTAATCCCGTGAGTCAACCTTCGCCTTGAAAGAGCTATCCAAAACTTTTCCCCTTCCCAATTATCGAGATATGGCCTTAGCAGCCCGTGGTAAAAGGCTTCATTTGGATTGAGAAATGCCACTCGGTG
>CAYNZS010000271.1:0-5628 GCA_964401695.1 uncultured Nitrospirales bacterium | reverse complement strand
GAGGACTACTGGGAGCAAAGGCCGGATAAAACACACAAATCTGACGCAGGTCCGCCATCCGTGCTATTTGATGGACGCCGATGTTATCTGATGGTCACCCATGTGCCGGGAACGCAAGCGCTGCCTAGTTTTTTCCCGGCGGTGGATTGCTTGAAGGCGCCGAAGTCTTCTCCGGCGGGAGGCAGTTGGAATAGCTCGCCGCGTTTGGCTCGCTCGAGGCGCTTTTGGGCGTATACGCGCTCGACGGCTCCTACTTTGAGATTCTGGTCGCTATTGATCCTTGCGATTTCTTTGTAAAGGGTCTTGCGGTCCTCGTTTTCGGCAGCGATGAGGCGTTGGGCCGCGTTCTTTTCGTCGCTGCCGCCGAGGGCTTCGGGTTTGACGAGTTCGACAAGGCCCCGGCTGTTTTCGCCAGCCGCGCCGGTTTTCTTCAATTTGCTCAATTCGGCATTCCGTTCGCGCATCTTGATGGCGAGTTTGGTCACGAGCGGAGAGGAGTCTTTGGCCTGCGCGGCATAGACTACCCGCACGGGGCTGAGAAATTCGAATAGCTGGCGCAGCCGGGAAGATTGCGGGCCGTCGTCGGCCTCGATTTCGGGCAGGTCGTCGATTTCGCCCGCAACATACCCGAGCAGGTCGTCAGCCTGCTGCTTGATATGGCGGATGTCGATGGAAATACTCATGTCGAAGGTGTCGGGGATGACGACGCAACCGACCAATACTAGAAAACCTGCCGCTTTGATAGCGTCGGGTACTCGTTTCATAGCCTGATTCTCCTTGCAAACTACTGACGGGACATGGCGCCCATCTATTCATTGAACTCCTGTGTTCACAACGCAAAGCCGCCGCGCGGACCCCCGCACGTGCGAGCATGGGCTACAGAGTAGAGATTTCTCGTCTAGAATTCCACATTTGATATGCTCCCTTCTTCCAACATTTTGAGCGCTTCGCCAAGAGCGCCGGGGTCAATCTTCAGTTCGATGTCCATATTAAGTCCGTTGTAGGCTCGGATCTTCTCGCTTTTGAGGCGCGCTTCGCCCTCGATGCGGTCGTCCACCAGGTCGAGATGCAGGCTGGCTGAGTCGAAGGGGCGTTGCGGCGCGTCACCGAGAAACTTGGCCAGCGCTTTTTCGACACGGTCGCTGCCCAACATTTCGCGGAACTGATCGGTCTGCAGCACTTGCTCGACCATGGATCGGTTGAGGGTGAAATCCTGGTCGGCGTAGGCGTCCACGGTGAACGCGCTCAAGCCTGCCACGGAATACCCGATAACCGCCGAACCGCCCGCGATTCCCGTCAACTCGACGGAGGGCGGCTGGACTTCCCGCGTGAGTTGCGCCAGATCGATGGATTCGAATTGGGTATTGAAGCGGATGGGAAAGCTCTCGTTCAGGATTCCCATGGACGCGCGTCCGCTCAGGTGGCCGTTGAATACGGAGGCCGCGAGTTCGGTGGCGATGAAGTCTTCGCCTTGCAGGACAAACGGCGTTTTCACGCGCATAACTTGAGCCCCGGCAGCTGTGACGCGCTCGGCGGAAACTGTTCCTTTCCCTTCGAGTTCGCCGTCGTAAGCGCCGCCGCCCAAAAATGACAACCCGTACACGAAGCCGGCCTCTTCCGGCAATGTGATTAAATCCGCCCGGACGCTCGCTTCCCAATCCAGACGCAGCCCATCCTCGTTATAGTCCAGATTCGCCTTAGCCTTTAGGCTGCCTTCGGCCTCGGGGAGGAATTCCATCGCGACAGCCGGATAGAAATCGCTTTCGATCGCGAGCGGTCCCCATATGCGCAACGCGTTCGTATCGAAATGGATGGCGCTGGATTGGACGTTAGCGGATTCTCCGAGCCGCAGGTCGAGGTCTCGGACGTCGCCGGTTCCAGCGTCTAAGCGGTAGCCCGCGGTGGCAGCGCCCGACAGGGGCGTATCAGAGGGGGTCGAGAACTCGCCGTAGCCGAGAAATGGCGCGCTCGCTTCGACGTTCGCGTTCACGGCATCCCCAGCCATGGTGAATGTTCCGCTGGACTCCACTTCGCCCCAGAGCTCATCCAAACCGGCAAGGGGTCCGAGCGCGGCCAGGTCGAGCTGGGCCACCCAACTGCCATCGAACCGGGCGTCGCCGCCCAAAACCCCATTCAAAGACAGATCCGCAGCGAGGCCGTCCGCTTCCACTCGAAAGGGATCGAACCGTATTTTCCCCAGGTCTTCGGATGTGGCGATCGTTGCGGCGATATCCACTTCCTCGAAGAAGACGTCGCCATATCCGAAGGGTCGAAACGCGACTTTCGATTCTACTTCCATCCCCTCGGCCTGTTTTGCCACGAGGTCCAACGTGCCGAACAACTCGCCATGGAAACCTTCGGGCATTTCAGCTTGGGCGAGGAAAGCCCCCCATGGCGCGGCCTCGACTTTGTCCAGCGTAGCCGTAACGGAAAAGTCGCTTGCGGAATCGACCCGCGCTTTCGCGGTCACCGAACTCGCGCCCAGCCTGGCGGACACATCGCCCGAAAAGAGCGGACCGGCCTCGAGAGAACCTTCGCCGAACGCGGTCAAATGGATCGCTTCGCCCGCGCCGGATCCGGAAGTTTGAAGGTTTCCGCTGACGATGTAGGTGGGGTCATCCCACGCGACGGCGAACACGCCACCCAGCGTCTCGTAGTCAAGCGCTTCGAGCGTGGGGCGCAAGTCCGCGGGCGCGGTCTCTTCCACTGCCTCCTTTGACCAGCCTTCGAAGGAGGCCCGGAGGCCCGCCTGCGCGCCCGTCGCGCTGAGTACCGCCTCGATCGCATGTCCGCCCGCGAAGGTCGCTCGCGCGGTGGCTGTATGGGTGTCTCCCGAAGCCGCGGTTCCCTCGATGGATACGTTGCCAGAGAACAGCGTATGGCCCGGCTCGCCAACTTCGAGAGCGGCGACACGTCCGGTAAACTCCGCTTCGGGGAAGACGCGATCGGCGCTCAGGTCCGCGACTACCGACAGGCCGCTCACGTCCAGCAATCCAAAAGCTATGGGCAATGGCAACAAGGAATGTCCTATCACCGACAACGCCTCGCCGTGGACGCGCAAGGTGCTGAATTGAAGGCTCGCCGCTCCGAAGCTTTCCCCGTCCACGTCAACGCCCGCGTTGCCCTCGGCTTCGAGCAGCCCTGGCATGGCGACGAGGATCTCGGCTTCGATCCGCTCGCGGCCGATGGCTGCCCTGATGTCGACATAGCCCTCGCTGACGTGGACGACTTCGCCCGATTCCGTGGAACGCCACGATCCGCTACACGCCTCGCTCGAAAAATGCGCGTTAAGTGTTTCCGGGCCGAAGAAGTCGCTGGCGAGCCCCAAGCCATCGACGACAACGTACCCATCCTCGGACATGAACTCGCCGTGAATGTATCGCAGGTTCACGCTCTCGGGAAAGAAGCGGAGGTCCGTCTCGCCCGCGTCCGTTTCCCGCGCAAGCACGGCGTCGATGAAATCGTAGTTGGTATCGGAGGGATCGGTGGCGTCAAGTGTTGCATGGACCGAGTCGATGTCGATTTCGTTGAGATAGCGGCCGTCTTGCGGAAAGAGCGTGTAGTTCACCTCGACGCCCCTGGCTACGAAGGCGGGCCAGTTTGCCCGACGGTCGGACTTCGTATCGTAGACGCGCACCTCATCGATGTGGACTGCGCCGATAGAGGTGATGCCGATAAGATCGACTTCGACATCCAGGATGTATCGCGCCGCGAGGATCATTGCCTTGCGCTGAGGCCAACCCGTCGAGAATCCAGCAGAGACACTCAAGACGACCAGAATCGAGAAGAGAACGATCTTCCGCATACGTCCGGAAGGTTTCGCGTGGCCTTCAGCTGGGAGCATGGCGGTTTCGGCCATCACGAGGAGCCGCTCAATCCTCGACCTGGATGCGCAGTTGGCCGATTATAGGAAGCAGTTTCGTCTGTTCAAAGAGGTCCCCCTCGGCCAGCTTGATGTGGGTGGCGTCCGCGATAGGCTGATTGAACGTGGGATCGACGTCAATCCATTCGCCTACCCAGACCGTCGCCCATTGGTGGAAATAAAACCCCGGCTCCGGGTACGCGGTGTAGATAAGGCCAGCCGCCTCGCGCGCCGGAATCCCCACCGCTCTGGCCAACCCGATATATAACATGCTGTGTTCGGTGCAATCGCCTTCCATGTTCTCGAGCACTTCGAGGGAATTCGTCATCCGAGCGGAGAAAGTAGAGCGCACGTTCGCATGAACCCATTCGCAAAGGAGCGAGGAAACGCGAAATGCGTCCGTTTCGCCGTCAATGATTTCTTTGGCCTGTTCAACGATCTTCGGGCTGTCGCTCTGGACGAATAAGCTCGGCTTGAGCCACTCCGCTGCCGGAGGCGAATCCAAGGGCAAGGTGGCCGATTTAACGGAAGATGCCTGGATCTTCTTGGCTGCGAAGTCGTAGTAGCCATCGCCCTTCTCGAAACGCTGGCGTCTGCCGTTGAGTAAATGCTCCGGCGCCAAGGGACCGCGAATGCGCAACGAAAGGGCGGTGCGGTTCCGGGGATTGCGAATGGGCTTGTTCACGCCGACGGCGTTGGAAACGATGGTGTCGTTGGTGTAATTGACGTCTTTCGCGATATCTTCGGGTTCGAGTCGCATCGTGACCGCGCCACCGGCGGTCACGTCCTCGAGGGTTGTGCCGTCTTCCGTTACATGCGCTACGGCGTCGATCCCCATTTCCTTAAACAGAGTCTTGATCTTGTAGACGCGCGTCGCGACGCCGTCGAACAGGCGCTCCTCGGTGGCGATCAATTCGGAAACGCCGCTTATTTCACGCTCGAACGCGGGTTCGAATAAACTAAAATCAACCGATTCTCCCACTGCCGGATCGCCAGAGATTAGCCGGAATTGCGCTGTCATATCCGCCAAGCTGTCGGATGGGACAGGAAGAAGCTTCCGATTTTTGTGACCGCCTACGGTGGTCAGAAGGACCAGCGAATCGCCCTGTACCGTGGCGCGCATTTCGGTTGTGTCCGAGATATCGTCGATGGTCGATTCGATGCTGGCGAGGGTTCCGTCGGCGCGGTAGGCGCGTTTGGTGTAGATGCGCATGTCCTGCTTTACGCCGACCATATTCAGCTTGAGCCGCGCGTCTTCGACCATCGTGACGGCGCCATCGCCCGACACGGTAATCTCCTCCATCGAGTAACCGACCTTTCGGCCGTTCATGTACAGGCCGTACCATTCCTTTCCTGCGAGCGATTGGAGGTCAATTTCCTGTGCGAACGCCGCGCAGTTCAGCAACAGGACGGCGAGGAGACCCGATACGAAAGAGCTGAAAAGCACGCCCCTCCCTGGAAGGGAGGATTGATCGTTGGTGTTGTGAGGTGGACCCCATCCCTTGGACACTAAATCGCGATTGTTAACTGGATCGCCCATGGGGTTATGCCGAGGCTCTTGCTTCGGCGTTTAAGTTCTCATAGTAGAGGGTATCCGGCGTTCGTTTTTCAAGGATCTGGTGTTTTCCCCTGTGGTTGTAGAAGTGCATCCAGCGGCGAATGCCGTCCCGGGCTTGGGGGATGCTGTCGTAGGCGTGGAGGTAGACTTCTTCGTATTTGAGGCTGCGCCAGAGCCGTTCGATGAACGCGTTGTCGACCCAACGGCC
>CAYNZS010000270.1:0-5636 GCA_964401695.1 uncultured Nitrospirales bacterium | reverse complement strand
AGCCCATGAAACACGGGCAGGATGCCCGTGCCACGGGATTGACATGAAATTAGATAAAGCATTAAGGAATAGGGCCTTACAGGAAACTGCAAGAAGATGCGTCCTTAACAGGGAGCCTTCGGCAACCGCGGCGAACTACTCGCCACCCGGCCACCGCCACGCCTGTATGTACGAAGCCCTACGGAACCGGAGTGGATTGCTTCGTCGTTCCTCCAATGACAACAAATCTGCGAGTCTCGGCTTTTGTCCGTGGCGTCTTCCAGGGAGAGGGCGCCGGGGGCCTACTACTTAACAGGCACGAATTTCTGCGGGCGTTTGTTGTTGCGAACTTCCGCCGTGTACACCCCTCCATCTTTGCCGACGGCTACATCGTGGCCCCAGGAAAGCTGCCCCAAATTGGCCCCGTAGGAACTCCAACGATTCTCAACCTTGCCTTTCAGATCCATCTTCACGATCCTAGCCACGTCCGGCGTGTTGGGATTCATGTCGCCGCCGTCAATAACATACAGGTGCCCGTCGGGCGCGTATTCCAGACCCCACGGCCGGCCGTTTTCGCCCAGCGTATCGCCCAAGAACTGGTGCAGGAAGTTACCGTCCTGATCGAAAACCTGAACGCGCTTATTCGAGCGATCCGCGACATAGATTCGGCCGCGCGGATCCAGCGTGATCCCGTGCGGTAGATTGAATTGGCCGGGCGCCGTTCCCTTCGCTCCCCATTCCATCAAGAATTTCCCGTGCCTGTCAAACTTCGCCACGCGGCTATTCACGTAACCGTCGGAAACGAAAATTTCACCCGTAGGCGTGACCACGACATCGGTCGGCTGGTTGAAATGGGTCTCGTCCCAGCCCGTCACCCCCTTCTCGCCAATGGTAAGAAGCAATTCGCCGCTATGCGAAAACTTGAACACCTGATGGTGCCCATTGTCCGCCAGCCACACGTTGTCATACTCGTCGACATGCACGCCGTGCGCGTTCGCGAAGAGCCCTTCCCCGAAGGAGTGCACAATCCTTCCCGTATCCCCTTCCACGCACATCACCGGCATCTCCGCACCCCGGTGAAAGATAAAGACATGGTTATGCGAGTCCACGCCAACGGCGGCCGTCTCGCCGAATTCAAAACCGGCGGGAGATTGAATCCAACCGGGCAAAACGGCAAATCCTTCCGGTACATCGTCGCCCGAAAAAGCCAGAGGCGCGGACAGGAGCGCCATGCAAATACTCGGTATCAACGCCGGGCCATGCTTCTTCATGATGCGGTTCCTCCTAAATGGTGTAGCGCAAAGCGCCGTCCTGAATTGTGGTTCAACATTTGTGCTCTTCACCCCACCGGATCTGGGTCTCCAATCGTCAAGATCGCTAACAAGCTACGCACTCTATCATGAAGCGCTCGCGAAATACCCACACCCGTCATTGCGAGTCAGAACCCGCTATGCGGGAAATTGGAATAGGAACGCACAGCAACGTGGCATGGGTCTCCAGCCCATGAATCACAGGCAGGATGCCCGTGTCACCAGCCAGATTGGAAATTCGATGAAGCATTCAGGAATAAGGTCTTATAGGGAGATTTCATCGAATACTGGAGAAATGCGTCCTCAACAGAACGGAACCGCCAGGCGCGAAATTGGAAACGCCATTCTGGTTCCAGGCTCCCTGGCTCATAGATAACCCCCTGTCCTTTGAGGCGGGTAGCAATGCGAAATGTGAACGTAACTGCGGGGGTTAGTTCAGTTCTGCTATGGACGACGTTGCGGACGGCCTGGGCAGGCCACTGAGTGTGACACAACGGCACAAGCGTGTTTCGCCGTTGGCGGGCGATGGAGCGGACAAACTCGCTTATCACGGAGATGTGACGAGAATGCAGGATATCTCTATTGGGAAACGGCTGGCAATCGGTTTCGGGCTGAACGCGGTCCGGACCCGCCCTGGTGGGTGCCGTAGCCATCTACCAGCAGAATAGGCTCGCCGAACTTACTGAACTGATGCACAGGCATCCTCTGGCCGTGACGGATGCCGTGCTTTCCATCAAGGCGGAATTGCTTGGGATGCACCGGTCGATGAAGGATGTGGCTTTGGCTTCTCAGCCAAGCGACATCGACGAAGCAGAATGGCGCGTCGACACTGGCCAACAGCATGTGCACGATTCGTCGGCGATCATCCGCGAGCGCTATTTAGGCGAGGAGACGGATGTCAGAGAAGTGGAGCTCTTATTCCATAGCTCCATATCGTAAAGCACTCCTCATTTCCTCCCGCGGCCAATCGAGGCCCAATGCCTCAAAACCACGAAAGTCTATCAAGGGTGCTTCACTTCTCGACCGCCCATTCACCGCTCCACTTCTCAACTACCGTTTGCACATCCATAAGTTGTTTCGCTTCGTGAAACATCTCGGCTCTTTCTTCGTCGCTAACGGCGCGCCAGTGCAGGAAATGGCGGCGTATCAAGGCTACGAAACTCTTGTTGAGGCGCAACCACGCCTCGCGCGTACCCGACAGCCGGGTCAGCACGATCTGCGCTTTGAACTCTGCCGTCTCAGGATCCATGGGCAGCAGGATGTCCATCTGCTGGGAAACGCCGAGGTCGAAGGGCTTCAACCAACTCGTCGAGGTGATCATTGGGATATAGCCCGTGTTGCCCACAACGTCCGGCCTTTCGTCTATTCCTAGGCGTGGTTCATTCGTAAAGAACCGTCCTGCGCTTCCTTCTCCGTGGTCGCTCAGGTAGCGCGCGAAGAACGCGAGGACGGCGACGCGGTCGCGCTTATTGAAAGTGAAAGGCAAGTCGAATCTGAGGAGGTCGCCTTCCGGTTCGGGCAGACCCCAACCCGACTCCTCGGCAGGGGCGGCGATTTTCATTGCGGATCTCGCCGGGAAGTATGTGGAGATGAACACAGCCGCGGCGATTGTCAGGGACGCATAGATCGTTGTGAGCGAGGTGAAGGTCATGTTCATCCCGCCCGTCCAATCGAGCGCGGTAAGTATGCGGCCCGAGCCCTGACTGAGGATGTAGCCAAGCACGGACCCCACGACGGCGTAGACCACGGCTTCGGCAAAGAACATGAAGAAGACGTAGCGCGGGGCGATGCCAACGGCGTTGTAGACGAAGATCTCGTCGCGCCGTTCGTACACCGAGCCCTTCATGGTGTTCAGCACGGTCAACGCGGCGATGATGAGCGGGACAATGAGATCGAGGAGGCCGGCCAAGCTGGTTTCGCGAGTGCGTTTTCCGACGTAGGCGTTCCCTTGAAGCCCGTAAAACGTGGGCTTGCTCGTCTGCTCCATATAGGACACGACGGCTTCCTTGGCTTCCTTGTACGGCACATCGGCGTCGGGCATCGAAATGGCAATGGATTCCGTGACGGGCCCTAAACCATTCTCGATCATGATCTTCAGGCCGCGCAAGGGCGTCAGAATCACGTCCTCGGCAAAGATGCGGGGAGCCGTGGAATCGGCAAGGACGATTTCCGTCCCTTCCGTTCTTTCCATGATGACAACTCTCATGGTTTCAATGTTGAAGGGCAGCAAGTCGAGGCCATCGAGATCGTGCAGGTTGTTCAATGATTCGGAATCGAAAATCCCCCGTACGAGGAAGTTCTTTCCGTTGATAACTACCTCCACCGGGAGCGCGCCTGTCGACGATGACGATGCGTTGACCTCCTCGATGGAAATGCCGAGGTTTCTGGCCATGGCGTCGGAAATCATGATCGGGATGATGTCGTCGGATTCGATCTCCTCTTCTTCGGTGAACCACTCGTTTTCGGTGAGGAATTCGATCTTGTTTCTCAGTGGCTCCATGTAGGAGAACTGGAGCACGGAATCGAAATCGAGCTTCCGTTCCCGCCCATTCTTGACGTAGGACATCTCGAGGTCTGGGTTGTAGCGCTGCTTCTCGACCCAGTTCTCCCTGCCAAATATCATCTTGCGCTCGCAGACATCGAAATCATCGCCGTACTTGTTCTTGACGATGAAGACTTCAGGGGGCGTGAACATGCGAAACCGTTCACGCTTCATGAGAATCCCCTGGTAGTGAGCTTTGCCCAAGGGCTTCGCTTCGTCCACAAGCTCGTTCTGCGCGGACGTGAAACAGATCATCACGAAAGTGAGTAAGGTAAGCGTGATGCAGGTCATGCCCGTGCGCACTTTGCGCCGGTGCATGTTATTGAGCCCGAGCAGGAGCGCGGAACCCATGGCGGTCATGGCGTTGACTTCGGCGGCGCTGACCCGGCCGCGCCGCTGCTTGAGTTCCTCTAAGTTCTCTTTGAACTTGCCGAAGAAGAGGAAAATCGTGCTGCCGGATATGAGGATGATGACAAAGCTCAACAGAATCATGAGCGATGAGCGGAGCATTTCGAAGGCGGGATGAAGAATGCGCAACAGCGTGAATACAACGGCGAAAATGACGACTTGCGCCGCCAACTGTTTGCGGATGTCAGTGAACCCGAATACCAGTTTCTCAAAGAAAAAGACGAAGGGCACCAGCAGCGCCAAATACCAGAGTATCCCGATAACGGCCTCGAAAATCGACTCGCGGATCACGGGGTGGTTAAGGGTCGAGTAGGTGACCGATTCGCGGGCGTTCTTCGACGACTCGTGCTGCGAGAGCGTTCCGTCCTCGCTCGTGGCGGAGAGCCCCACGCCCTTCTCGGAGTAGGCGTTCGTGCGGTCGTCGGCCATGCCGTACTTGTTCTGCATTTCAAGCCGCTTTTTGTTCACGTTGGCCATTGAACGGGCGACTTTTCTGGGTACATCCAAGAGCAGAGGGGTGTCCGCCGCGAGGAAGCCCGGGCCCTCGAGCATCTTGTCGGGGTTCATGCCGTATTCGATGGGAACCCCGTCGGAGTTTCCGTCTAGGTTTGGGGTGCCGAGCATGAATCCGCGGGTGACCTGTGCGTACTCGTTGTCGAGCGTACCTGCCTCGAGCTTGACGTAGAAGTGCTCGTCCGGCTCGACGAAGGTGGTGGTGACTCCCGTGTCTTGCACGGTAGCGGTCTTGCGGAATTCGCGCAGCCCTTCGCGTTCGATAAAGGTGACGCGGGTGTAGTCCTTCATGGTCTGAGGATTCGTCAAGTCGAGGATCGAGACGGGCGTTGCGCGGAACGTTACGATGATGGTGTTCTTCAGTTTGCTCAAGTTCCAGCGATTGACTTTGACCGACTTGAACAGTCTCTGTCCCTCTTTGCCTTCATCCTTCATATAGGCGATCAGGCCGTCCTCGCCATAGCCTGCGGCGAGGGGCGAGTAACCACCGAACAACCAGGTCAAGTGGTAGTTGGGGAAGTCCGAGGCATTGTTCGGGAGGTCGTACCTGCCGTAGGGATCGGTGAAGATGAACGGGAATTCGTAGTATCCGGCCTTGCCGAAGGAGTAGGCGTTCCTGTTCGGCCCGCTTCCAACCAAGGCGTTCTTGAGTGGATAGTTGGGCATGATGGATTGTCCGACGCCCGAGAGCAGGACGCGCCCGCCGAAGCTGCCGCGCTGCCAACCGGTCATCAAGGTCGGCGGATAGGTGCCGCTGCCGTGGGCGAGGGAAAGTATGCCGACCCCCGTCACCGCCATTGAGTGTTCGAGCCCTTGGCAGTCTTCGACAAATGGGAGATCGACCGGATAAGGGCCGCGGCTATAGGATTCACCCCGGCTGAAGT
>CAYNZS010000269.1:0-5670 GCA_964401695.1 uncultured Nitrospirales bacterium | reverse complement strand
CGATGTCCTTTCTTTTTTCCACAATCGCTCGGGAATCACCAACAAGAAAAGGGGACGCCCTTACCCGCCGGCCCCATCCGTCGCCGCTCACGGTGAGCGACGGATGGTGTCGGCAGGAAAGGGCTTAGCCACGGCCCTAAACCAAAAAGCCATGCCAGTTGCACTTAGTATATGAATCCGGGGGACACCGTGGTGTGAAGATGGCAGCAAGCTAGAGTGCCTCTGAAATTCGCGTGACCCACTCGTCGATTCGACCCTACAACTCCCCGACGCCCGGTCCTTCGACCCTCATGCGCAAGATGGCGCCCAAGAGTTCAGGCTCTATATCGAGCAGGGCGGAAAACTGTTGAACGGCGCCCGCTTCGTCGCCCATCGCCATCCGGACGCGGCCCAGGCCAAACAGCGCCTCGACGAGATACCTCTTGCGGTTCTCGGTCTGCGATTGCTGGATGACTTGGGCAAACAATCCGGAGGCCTCGGGGAGATCCTCGCTTCCCACGTAAAGTTGGGCGAGCAATAGCTTTGATTCGATGGCTGAGGCCTCTAAGCTGGCCGCGCCGACCGGATCCGCTTCGAGCGCGCTTTCGTAGATGGACAGCAGGCGGCGGTATTCGCGCTGCGCGCCGATCGGGTTATCGAGAATGTCGTGGTAGGTAACAGCAAGATTGTGGTGGACCCGCAAGGAACCGGGGTTTTCTCGCAATGTTGCCGTGTAGATGGATTCGTTATCGCGCCAATCGGCGTTGCGCGCGGCCGTCAGTGAGAGAAGCCACACACACCAGATAGCCGCGGCGGCAACGAACACCTTACGGAGAGGCCCGGGCAACGCGGGGTCAAACATCAGCGAGGCCAGAGCCCACAAGAACCCCGCGAGGGGAACATACATCCAATGTTCGGCCATGGGCGCGTTGAGAGGAAATAGGCCGGAAATGGGCAGCCAGGTTACGAGAAACCAGCCCAGGCCCAACGCGACGCCCGGCTTGCAGCGCTTATGAGCATAGACCAGCAACGCGAGCGCGGCCAGCACGAAGAGGAAGCCCAACGCGGCCGTTAGGCTCGTAGCGCCGGCAAGCGTACGCTCCATGTGAAGGTTCAGGGGCGCGAAGATGAGGCCAACATACAGGGCGAAAGCTTGCCCAGATTCCACGATCCGTTCGCCAAATGAACTCTGAACCGAAGACGAATCGGGGGCGAAGTTCAGCACCGTCGCCCGTAGGCCCACATACACAGCCGCGATCGGAAGGGAAAAGTAGAAGGGAAGAAGCCGGGCAGAGAAGCTTGCGGCGCCCTCGCCTTGATCTCGCGCGGTAAGGCAGATGCACACGAATAAGAGCGCTGGGTAGATGAGCGCGGATTCCTTGCTCAATAAACCGAAGACGAAATAGCACGACGCGAGGAGAATGCGCCAGCCGCGCCGGCGCGACCGCGGATCGTCCAGGCTAAGCGCAAGCCCCGCGAACAGGAAGGCCGCGGCCATCGAGTCGGCGCGCCCGCTGATGTACGCCACCGCTTCGGTGTGCAGGGGATGAAGAAGGTAGGCCGCCACCGCGATAGCGCGAACCGTGGACGTGGCGCCGAGACGGGTCATCAGCGCAAAAAGAAACAACGCGGCGGCAATGTGCCACAGCGTCGAAGTGACATGGAACGGGAATGAACTCAGACTGGGCGGGCGGATCGATGGCGGCAGCACCGGGTCCGCGGGAGTGTGGGCAATCATATAGTCGACCATGAAGGAAACGGATAGGAGCGGCCGGTAGAAATTTCCTTGGCCGCGCCCGAATGCATGTTGGTCTTCACGGAACAACTGGAAGAGCTTGCTGGGATCTTTTACGTTCTCGTGCAGGAGAACCGAGGAGGCGTCATCCCATACGAATTCGCCGGACAGAGACCCAGAATAGGCCACGAATCCGATAAGCGCCACGGCGAACACGGTAGCCCACCGGAATTGAGTTTCGCTGAATTCCATTGATCAGTGTGCCGATGCCTTCCGCGCGCCCGCCCCGCCACCCAGGTTAGCTGTTGCCAGCGTTATCTCATGATGTCCAACTGGTCGCCGCCATCTTCGTATTCGATGCGAATTCCTTCGCTGCGGCCAATGACCGAGATGAATTCCACGCCGTGCTCGATATCGCCCGGGGACATTGTAACGTTCTGAAACTCCTGACCCGTGAGAGGAACTTTCATGTCTACTTGAATTTCGTAGCTGCCGTCCGATTTTGTGCTGAGCTGTCTGAAGGTGACCACGGGTTTGCTCAACTCGCGGATGGCCTTCTTCTGTAAGCGATCCAACTTGTCCGAGCCGGGATCGAAAACCTTGTGGGCCTCGCACATGACCAATACGAAACTCCACAAATCCAAGTCGGCCTCAGCCCGTGTGCGCTCGCTGATCTTCAGGGCAACGAGCCGCATGGCCTCGGCGCCGTTAACCTCGCCCGCGACCTTGCCCCGTTGAGACTTAACGGTCTTCAACCAGGCTGCCCCCTCGGCTTTGCCGAGTTCAGCGCCCGGCTTGGGCAGGGGAGCGTTCAATTGGGTCGCCCGAATAACTCTTTGCAGCAATTCCTGCGCGGTGGGCGGCGGCGGCGGTGGTGGTGTCTCGGGTTCCGGTGGCTCTCTGTCACACCCCACGAAGGCAAACAGCAAGATTGCCGGAATAATCGCGTATCGCTTCATAGCTTGCCCCTATACGAGTTCCAGGTCCGCAGAGCCAGGCTCCATGCGCCTAGCTTGAAGGATAAGGTTATCAAACGCGGACGGAAGCGTCAACTAAGCATTCCTCCGGACCGGTTGGCTGATAGCCAATCCAATTGTGGGCCGCTCGGTCCTCTGCTATACTCGTGCGATATCGTTCAACTCGCCTTTGGAGGGGATTCTTCATGTCATCGTTCCAGCAGATACTCAGCCATGCCGTCAAACATGGCGCATCGGATGTTCACCTCTCCGTAGGGAGCGCACCCGCGTGCCGCATTGACGGCGAGATTCGCTTTTTCGGCGAACGAAACCTCACTCCGGAGGACACGGACAAATATCTCGCTGAACTATTGAATCCCGAACAGATCAAGAATTTCAATAGCACGGGAGACGTCGATCTTGCGTACAGCGTACCCGGCTTAGGCCGCTTTCGCGTAAACATTCTGAAACAGCGCGGCTCCACGGGTATCGTCATGCGTCACGTAAAGGGGACGATCCTCGGCTTCGACGAGCTTCACCTTCCCCCAACCCTCAACGAGATTTCCGAAGCGCGGCGCGGCCTCGTCCTCGTCACCGGCACGACGGGAAGCGGCAAGTCGACCACGCTGGCGGCCATTGTCGACAAGATTAACGAGATGCGCCGCGAACACATCGTTACTCTCGAAGACCCGATCGAATTCCTTCACCACAACAAGAATAGCATCGTCACGCAACGCGAAATAATGATTGACACGGAGGATTTTTCCTCCGCGCTCCGTGCGGTCATGCGCGAGGATCCCGACGTCATCCTCATCGGGGAGATGCGCGACCAAGACACCTTTCAGGCGGCTATCTCCGCGGCGGAAACGGGGCATCTCGTATTCAGCACATTGCACACGACGAACGCCATGCTCACGATCGACCGCATTCTCGACCTCTTCCCGCCAGATCAACATTACCAGATCCGGTCTCAGGTCGCCCTTCAGTTGAAAGCCTGCGTGGCCCAGCGCCTTGTCCCCGCGGCAGATGGCAAAGGACGGGTTCCAACGGTCGAAGTCATGTTCAACACCCCCGCTATCGCCCAACTCATCCGCGAAAACATGCTCAAACAGATTCCCCTCGCGATCACCTCGGGCAAAGAGGACGGCATGCAGACCTTCAACATGAGCCTCGTAGGCCTCGTCAAAGATAAACTCATTACCGAGGAAGACGCCCGGCTCAGTTCGGACAACCCGGACGAACTCGACATGAACATCAAGGGCATCTACTTGAGTACCAGTAAAGGCGGCATTCTCAAGAAGTAGGCGGCGAAATCGAGGCCTTTGGACATTGCCAAAAAGCTGACGCGAACGGAGCGCAACATCCCACTCGATCCCTCTTCAAAGGGGAGCAAGGGGGAATGAAGATTGGGAGAGTGAATATTGGCGCGAGTCCCGCCGTCTCTACCTGCGAAGTGACGGCAACGATGACCAAACTGAGGCTTCTTTCTGCTGTGGGAGGTGGATAACTCCCTATTTCGCAGATGCGTTCGGTGGCTTGACCCAGCGTGTGCTTCGTGCAGGAGGGCGACCGACCGGTCAAGCGCATAGTAAGCCTCGGCGGCTTTTCGAACGAGTTCGTAGCGGCCGTATCCGGACTCGAGGAGGGCGAAGAAATGCTGCCTACGCCCTCCGCCGTCCCGAAACAATGAGGCGCCCCGCACGCGAAGCGAACACGAAGAGTTCTTGTGGGGGAAGAATCCTCTCGGCTACGTCGCGCGTTGGCGAAGGCATTCGTAAAGCGCAACCGCCGCGCTGACGGACGCGTTGAGGCTCGTGATCGGCCCTGAGAGCGGGATCTTCAACTGGAGGTCGCAAGACTCCCGCACTAGCCTTCGAACGCCTTTCCCCTCGCCGCCAATCACGAGCGCCATCTTGCCTGTTAGGTCCGCTTCCCAAATCGATTGCTCCGCCGAAGCCTCAAGGCAGGCGGCCCAGTATCCCGCATCCTTCAACTCGCCTAACGCGCGAACCAAGTTGGTGACCTGGATGAGGTCGACGTGTTCCATGGCGCCTGCCGCCGCCTTCATCGCGGTCGGAGAGATGGGGGCGGATCGGTCCTTTGCGAAGAGGACACCGTCCGCGGCGCAGGCGCAAGCCGACCGGACGATAGCGCCAAAGTTCCGCGGATCCTCGATGCCGTCAAGAACGACTAAGACGGAATTGCCGCCGGTTCGGTCCGCGAGCCACGCGCCGAGAGAAAGGAGGGGCATGGAATCCGCTTCGAGGATCGCTCCTTGGTGGGCGGCCTTGTCGCTCAACTGGTCGAGGTCGCGCCGCGAACGGTGCTCGATAGGGACGGACCGCTGGGTGGCGGCCTCGTAAAGCTCGTCCAGGCCCCTGCCGTTATCGAGAAGATACAGCTTTGTGGCGCGGCGTTTTCCCACGCGCAGGCATTCGAGGACGGGGATGCGACCTATAACGTATTCGGGTTCTCTCTCGCGCCTCATCTCGATCCAAGCCTACTTGGTCGCGGCATGAATGAGTTGCCGAATGAAATCGCCTATGACTGGCACATCGTATCCCATGTATGTCGCCAGGAACGCAAAGAAGGCCAGGGGAATGAAGAACACGATAAGCCGCTGAACGATGCGCCGGAGGCGCCAGAGTTGGCTCGGCTTCGGCGTGGCGCGGTCGAGCTGTTCGGCGCGTTCGATGAATTGCTGGTAGGTATCCAGGCAGTTCTCGCTGCAGAAGTTCCCCTTGGGCGCCTGCACCCGGCAGTCGCCGCATACGGGCTTACCACACTGTTTGCAGCGGTGCGTCGCCTCGATAGCGGGGTGGTTGATACACGCTGATTCGACGCCGAGCGCCATGAGGTTGCTCCGGTTGCAGGCGAGACGATGGGCCAAACGCCCACGCCTATAGTATGCCACGGCGGTCGAGACATGCGCAACGAGAGTTTTCCAGGGCAATCGCACTAAATCCTAATCGCGGTTCACGTCTTATCTGACGCCGCCCC
>CAYNZS010000268.1:0-5711 GCA_964401695.1 uncultured Nitrospirales bacterium | reverse complement strand
CAAGGTCAAACAACGTCGGAACGGTAGGGTCAGCCAATCTGAGCCTTAGGAGTTAGCTTCGCGATTGAAATGGGCGCCGACCTGCCTGAAGTCGAAGTGGACGTAATCTACGGCGGTGTTATTGAGGGGACGGTCTGGTTGGACGGGACGCCGGTAGTCGGAACGCAAGTTGCCCTCTATTACCCCGACGGCGACTCGGGTTCGCCGCACTCCGAAACGGGACAGGCAACTCTTACGGAAGACGACGGCTATTTCTCCTTCAAGACGCTTGTTCCCGGCGAAGCGCAAATACAGGCCTATCTCCAGCTTGATATGGGCAGGGAAACCATCAGGACACAGTTGGCGATCATCGAAGCGGGCGCGGGTACCAACGTCGATATCGACTTCAATAAGTCCCTCGAAGGCCAACTGATCTACGGTGACCTGCCGGTCCAGAGGGCCTTCGGCCAAGCCGTACCCACCGTGGCGGACGCTTAAGATACGCAACGATTCGGCGCGGTCGCTGCCGATGACGGCGCCTACTGGGTCGATGGCCTCCCCGCGGGCTTCTATCGCGTCGTTGTCCAGGCTTCCATCGTCGGAATGGGCGACGTGCAGAAGTATGCTTGGGTCGAGACACGCGAAGGCGAAACGGCGCATCAGTCCTTCGATTTCACTGAAGGCGCCACCATCGTAGGCCACATCGCCGACTTTCGCCCCGATGAGGAGATTGCCATATTGGTTCTGGAAGGAACCGACACCGATCTCGATCATGCCGGAACCGATTTCGACACCCTCGCGGACCGGCATCCCGACCGGCTCTATGGCGTGGACGACCGCGGCCGGTTCCGCGTCACCGGCCTCGACATGGGCGCCTACACCCTCATCGTCCGAGAGACCGCCTACGACTCCGATACGAGGGAGAGCGCAGTCACCATGAACCTCCCCGCCACCGTCACCCTCTCGGATCTCGGCGACGCGATCATGGAGATCCAGCGCGTCCGCTAGACCAACGAATTTCGAGCGGACCTGTCCGGAAATTCTTCTCGCAGCCGTCTATAGTGTGACATGATTGGAAACGCATGGGGAGGTTTTGGCATGTTCCGAGGCTCGCGAAGACCCGACGAATTCGTTATTCGGCAAGTATTGAACGGCAGGCGCGAACGATTTAGCGTACTCGTCAATCGTTATCAACCGGTCGTTTACGGGATGGCCCTGGCGCACACCGGAAATCACGCCGATGCTGAAGAGGTCGTCCAGGATACCTTTCTGAAGGCATTCCAACCCCTTGGAAAGCTCAGAGAGTCAAGCAAACTTGGCGGCTGGCTCGTCTCGGTCTCCAAGAACGTCTGCCGAGATTCCCGGAAGAAACACAATCGCGAATCCACTCTCGCTGAAAATGCTGACGAGCGAATTGGCGTATTCGTCCAAGACCTTTCTCGCAAGGAGCTTCACGACCTCCTGTGGACGTATGTCCTCGAGTTGGAAGAAAGCTCGCGAGAGATTCTGATTCTCTACTACTTCTCGGGCAAGAACACGCGAGAGATCGCCAGTATCTTGGAGATTTCCAATGATGCGTCGCAAAAGAGGCTTCAACGCGCGAGAGACGTGCTCGGTCGGGAACTTGTGAAGGTTCTGGGGACTGAACTGCGGCATCAACCCAGCAAGGAACTTGCGAATAAACTGATGGCGGCTTGGAGTGTTGGATACCATGTGGCGAGTTAGCGTAGCTGACGATCGTTAACCAGGTCCCGGGCCATGACCGAGAAGGAGATAAGCTGGGAGTCGAACCAAGCGTACCTGATGACGCTTGACTGTGGGCCTAAACGCTATCACTGGCCCGGTCGTCTCACCGGGTTATCAGGGATTTGGCCAGCCTCAAGGCGCGGCTGGCATCTGGCGCATAACCGTGGGCGCCGATTTCCTGGCTGAAGGGCTCGGTCACCGCGGCGCCACCCACGATGACTCTGACCTTGTCGAGGAGTCCCGCTTCCTTGAGCGCCTCAATGGTGCCCCTCATGATGGGCAGTGTTGTTGTCATCAGGGAGGACAACGCAACTAACCGGACACCTTCTCCCCTGGCAGCCTCGACAAACTTCTCCGCTGACACATCGACGCCCAAGTCATCGACTTCGAAGCCGCCGCCTTCGGCCATGATGGCCACGAGGTTCTTTCCAATGTCGTGAAGATCCCCCTGGACAGTGCCAACGACCATCTTGCCCAGCGATTTAACGTTTTTTTCCGCCAGGTAAGGCGTCAGAACCGTCATCCCTTCCTTCATCGTTTTCGCGGCAAGCAGCATCTCCGGCACGAAGAATTCTTCATTCTCAAAACGCCGGCCGGCTTCCTCCATGGACGAAATCATCGCCTCATTAAGGATGGTCTCAGGATCGGTCCCGGCGGCCAGCGCGGCCTCAACCTGTCCACCAATCGAGGCGCGGTCAAGGTTGAGTATGCTCTCAGCTATCTCTTTTACGACATCAGCCATTGTTCCCTCCTCGACCTGCTATCCCGCATCGCTCAGCACATTCTTACTGCGACGGCGGAGCAGGCCGAATTACACCACTAGTTTCTGTTTATGTCATCGGCCGCGAGCACGGCGAGGAAATCGTCGACCTCTTCGTCCGGCATCTGCGCGGGCGTTTGATATATTTTGAAACAGAAGCTCTTTCCTCCGATTTCACGAACGACTTGGCGGGCGCCATCGAGGTCTGCGCGGATCAAGCAGAGCTTGCCGGCGTCCCGAATCCGTTTCAGCAAAGGCATCCAGTCCGCGGCGCGCCCCTTTTGTGGCGGCGGCGTCCACTCGATCCCGCGTAGCCGCTCCAACGCAAGCAACATGTCCAGGTGCCGAATCGCTCCCGGCCCGTCAAGGTGGTAGAAGGCGTGATCGGGCGCCCCGGTGCACCTGTTCAGATCCGGCAAGATGAAGCGCTCGAACATCTTCGCTGAAATCATGGCGCTAAAATCGCACTGAAGCATACAGGTCCGCCCCGGTGACCAGAGATGCATGAAGTTCGAGGTGCCCCCGCCAACCTTCTCGATGACGTCGCACGACTCCTCGTAGTGCCGCATCGACACATCCGCATATTCTTGTGACAGGCGGGCAACCTCCTCCGGCGACTCATAGAGGTCAGAGAGCGTCTGGTCCGTCGTTCGGCTGCGAATGAGGGTGTTAATGCCCGCGCCCGTATAGTGGGCGCAAGGATCGACAGCAACCTTGCCACCCCAGCGCTCCACAGCTTTGATGACAAGCTGCATTCCGCGCGTCTCCAGAAGATTCGGGTTGCGGGCGACGTGTATGTCTTCAAAGGGTATGGGTTCCTCGACCTCATACCACACCGTCCCATGCTCCGGCGAAAACTTCGCGCTATCGGAATCCACGTCGAAATTGAAGGTGCTGAAAGTCGGCATCGTATCCGCGGCATAGCGCGCGCCTTCCAGTCGCGACTGGAAGATATCAACCACCTCGTCAATCGGCGTATCCACCAGCATCTTCCTGGTGTAATCTTCGGCCGTGGATTGGACCCGGTCCAGGTCGTAGATAAGAACCATCGGCCGTTCCAACTCCCCGGCCCACCAATCCGTCCAGCCCTGCTCGATGCCCGCCCTCTTTTCTTCGTCAAACCGCAAATTGATACTCAATCTTGGCCTCCTCTTCTGCTTGGCCTTTCCGTGCCATCGCATCGTAGCGCGTGTGCTTGAGGGGATTCAAACGGTGCGCGGCCAATCAACCCGCCTGACTCCGAAAGCCCCTGTGGAACCGGCAGAGCCGGTGGCTTAACGATGAGTTAGGCAGCCGCTCTCGTTGTCGAACTCACCGGTCTACGCCAAACGTTCCGATTCTTCCATGGCGATAGCGCACCATTCCCATAGGCGTTTCGGCTGGTAACGCACGGTGGAGATGTCTTTCATAATCAATTCGATGTGGCACCGGCCTTCGGTTTTCTCCAAGAACTCGCGGATGGAATCCCGGGCGCGTTCGGGAGACCAGTGCTTCTCGGCGAAGATGGCGGGGCTTGGTTTGCGGCTCATCACGTAGTCGGAGCCGATCTCCGATACGGCTCGCCCTGTGTCGCACCAGGGGCTTACGGAGATCTTGCGGAGATTGGGGATCCTGCGGAGCAAATGGATCTTGTTGTCCAGCGGTTCGCAACAACCGTAGTACGTCAGGCCCCAGCGCTCAAGCCAGCGGAGATCGTGTTCGAGAGCGAATTCCCAGTGCATCCCGGGGGACACATCCGAGAAGATCTGCGCGTTGGAACACCCCCACATATCGCGGGGCTTCACGCAATCGGAATCATGGTCCTCTCCCGGCAGCGCGCTGCAATAGCCGTAGCCGCCGGAGCCGACCCGCGTGTTGTTGTTGTCTAGCGAAAGCAGGTTCTGCTCGACGAATTGATCCAACTCACTCATCCAGGCATCCACCATGCGTCCGACGGCGGTGTGAACCATCTCCGGGCGCACAACCAGATCCATCATGACTTCCTGAATTCCCCACCAGCGGACCAGATAGTCCCAGGGCGTAAACCAAATGTGCGCCTGCCCCATCTTCTTCACCGGCATAATGCCATCGTAAACGGCGCTCATGGCTCGATACCGGATCTCGGTCGCCTCTTCGATATACTCCACTTTGGGGATCTTGATCTTTTCGATGTCTTCGGGATCATTGATTTGGACCTTGAAGTGGCGAGACACGACATCGCTCGTCTCGTCCGTTTCGACCGTATCGACATCTTCGATGATGCCGAAGTCGGTGCTGTGGATGGCGAGGGGACACGCGATGAAGTCGTTGACGATCATGTCCCCCGGCAGATGTCGCCACTGATACAGGATGCGGCGTAGCTCCCGTTCCTGATCCTGGGCCCACGGATGTTTCGTTCGAAGCGTAAGCTCGTCGTCCACATTCATTTCATTCCAGCAGATCTCGTTGATCCACACCATCGGGCGCGCGCTATTCAGATCATTCAACCGCCGCCAGAGTTCCGCTTTTTCCTTATGGACTGGCAAGGCCGCGATGGCGGCCAACAGCTCGGCCAACTCGCGAAGCACGTCCTTATCCCGTCGCGAAAGATTGATTTCCTCGACAATGGGGGGGGGGTGGCGTGTAGTGGCTGGGATCATGAAGCATCTTGAGGCTCTTTCTCTGCTCACTCCAGGTACGCGTCGACATTCTCTCGGTCTATCAGTTCCGCCGAAATGGGAACGTCGCTCGGCACCTCGTTGCCCTGAAGCACCTGATAGAGCAGCGCCATTCCTTCGCTGCCCATCCGCCGCGGATCCTGGCGTACCGTGGCTTGGATGTCACCCTTTTTGATCAGGCTCAAACAGGTCTTGTTGGCGTCAAAGCCGACCATGAGAATCTTCCCCGCCAGTCCTTTCTTTTCGACCACTTGCGCCGCAGCGATGATCATCGGATCGCATGCCGCGAAGATAGCATTAATATCGGGATGCGTCGAGAGTTCCGCCGTAGTGATTTCGTTGGCTCGCTCAGGCTTCCAGTCCGCCGCGCGAAAGATGACTTCGATGCCCGAACCCTCCAGCGCCTCGACCACGCCTCCTCTCCGCGCTTCGGCCGTCTCATTGCCCATTGTGCCGCCCAGCAACAGCAGCTTCCCAGTGCCGCCCAAGCGCTCCTTGATAAAGCTCCCGGCGCCCCTGGCTCCGCTTCGATTGTCGGTCGCAACAAAGGCCTGCACCACGGGATGGTCGACCCGTTGGTCGACCACGAC
>CAYNZS010000267.1:0-5719 GCA_964401695.1 uncultured Nitrospirales bacterium | reverse complement strand
AAGCACAATGATCAGATCGCTACTTGCACGACATTTGTATGGAATAAACGGGGGGGGGCGTCAGATAAGACATGAACCGCGATTAGGATTTAGTGCGATTGCCCTGCCTATTGCCCGTGCGGACTTTGCGGCATGGCTTATAGTGTGCCCATGGATACGATTTCATATGAACTCAAAGATGAGATTGATCGGCGCTTGGCCGAAGAGCCGTACACTTCCACCGACGAACTCCTGAGGAAGGCGCTGCCGCACAGGACTTGCTGGAAGGGTTATTGCTCAAGGGCTTCGAAGGCGAGGACACCGAGACGACGTCGGTGGAGTGGGACGGCATCGAGCTAGAGGCCCTCAAAGCGATTGATGCGAAGAATACTCGGTGACGGGGCGCGTCGTGCGCCGCGCGGAGGGCAGGCGCGACCTCGTCAAGCATCTCGTGTATCTCGTGGAACAGGCGGACTTGGAGACGGCGCGCCGATGCCGGTTCTTCATAGAATACCGACGGTTCGGGTCTTGCTCTGACCTCTTCTGCGTCCAGTTCAGTTAGCTCTTTGCGAAGAGCGACGCGAAAAAGGCAAATCGGAACGTCTGCGTTCCCACGGTGGACCGTGGGAACGAGAGAAAAATCCCCGGTTGGCGAACGCCAGAATGTGGCCTGTGAAAGGCTTCCGCAAATTCCTACTCTTTTATGAGCAGTTCGAGACGCTGCCCTCCGAAAGCCTTCGAATACGTTTCGCCATAGCAACCTTCTCCACCGTCTCGCTACAAAAATCGGTGAAATGTCCGGGCTAGAGAGCATCGCAAGTGTGCATAAAAAGGGCTATCTTTGGTACATTTGATCCTGTCGGACCCGATCTTTCTCTGGCGCGATCCATTTTCCCGACCCTGCATCCGGTGCGGCACGAAGTTCAACGGAGACACCACACATGAAGAGTGACGATATACGGACTTGCTTTCTTGAGTTTTTCGAAGCCCGTGGACATACCGTCGAGCGGAGCGACCTGGTCGTGCCGAGCAACGACCCAACGCTGTTATTTACGAGCGCTGGCATGGTGCAGTTCAAACCGTATTACACCGGCGAAGCGCCGTTACCATATCGGCGCGCCACGACCTCGCAGAAATGCTTGCGCGCGGGCGGAAAGGCTAACGATCTTGACGAGGTAGGCAAGACTTCGCGGCATATGACCTTCTTCGAGATGTTGGGGAATTTCTCTTTTGGCGATTATTTCAAGCAGGAGGCCATCGCGTTCGCTTGGGAGTTTTGTTCGGACCAAGTCAAGCTTAATCTGGATGATATCTGGGTCTCCGTCTATGAAGACGACGACGAGTCCTGCGGCATCTGGGAAAGAGAGATTGGCATCGCTCCTCACAAGATTTCACGCCTCGGCGCAAAGGATAATTTCTGGGGTCCGGCCGGGGAGACGGGCGCGTGTGGCCCCTGCTCGGAACTGCATATCGACCGCGGCGAGGCGGTTGGTTGTGGACGCCCCGAATGCGGGCCGGGCTGCGAGGAATGCGAACGCTTCCTCGAATTCTGGAACCTCGTTTTTCCCCAATACGATCAGCAGGCCGACGGTTCGAAGCCGCCGCTAGTCAATCGGGGCATCGACACGGGCATGGGCCTAGAGCGGCTCGCCACGATGCTTCAGGGCAAAGAGACCGTGTTCGATGTGAACCACATTTTCCCCATCATCCAAGCAACGGAGAGCCTGAGCGGCAAGTCTTACGCCAATATCCAAACTCCGTTCCGCGTGATCGCCGACCACGCGCGCGCCGTCAGTTTCCTGATCGCCGATGGTGTGCTTCCTTCGAATGAGGGACGCGGTTATGTTGAGCGGCGCTTGCTCCGTCGTGCCTCTCGGTTCGGCCGGGAACTTGGCCTGGAAAGGCCGTTTCTTCACGAGATATCCGAGACGGTTGTCGAGCTGATGGGCCGGCAGTATCCCGAGTTGCTCGAGAAGCGTATGCAGATTCAGAAGATCGTCCAACTTGAGGAGGAACGTTTCGCAAGCACCCTCGCGCGGGGCATGGATATTCTCGAAGAGACCTTCGAGTCTATGAAGAAAGATGACTGTGACGCGGTGCCCGGCGAAGATCTGTTCAAGTTGCACGATACCTACGGATTCCCCCTCGATCTCGCTACGGATATCTCCGAGGATCGCGGCTATACTGTGGATCGCGAAGGCTTCGAAGCGGCGATGGAAGGTCAACGCAAGAAAGCGCGCAGCGCCTGGACCGGTAGCGGGGAAGAGGCGCTTGCGCCTGTATACCGTACGTTGCTCGACGAACTGGGCGCTACTGAATTTGTCGGCTACGATGGGCTATCAACCGATGCGGTCATCCGCGCCATCGTGCGGAACGGCGAGTCAGTCAACCAGTTGAGCGAAGGCGAAGAAGCTGAAGTCGTTCTCGACATGACGCCTTTCTACTCCGAATCGGGCGGGCAGGTGGGCGACACGGGCGTACTCGATGCGGTTGGAGGGAACGCCCACGTTTCCAACACGAAATCGCTCCTAAATGGACTCCCGGCCCACCATGCGCGCGCTACCGGCGGCGCACTTAAAGTGGGCGACAAAGTTAGCGCTCAGGTGGATGAGTCGAAACGGCCCTCAACGGAAAACCATCATACAGCCACGCACTTGTTGCAGGCGGCCCTTCAGCAGACACTCGGCGAACATGTACACCAAGCGGGCTCGTTGGTTGCGCCCGACCGGTTGCGCTTTGACTTCACTCATTTCGAGGCCATCGGGCCGGACCGGCTTCAGGATATAGAGCGGCTCGTGAACGAGCATATTCGCACAAACAGCGCGGTCACCGTGGAAGAGCAAAGCATCGATCGGGCGCGAGCCGCCGGAGCGATGGCCTTGTTCGGTGAGAAGTATGACGACGTCGTGCGCGTAGTGAGCGTCGGCGACATCAGCATGGAACTGTGCGGCGGCACGCACGTTTCCGAGACGGGCGCGATTGGCTACTTCAAGATCCTGTCGGAATCGGCGATTTCTTCCGGCGTGCGGCGCATTGAGGCTGTGTGCGGAAAGGCTAGTGTGGAGACGATTCAATCGGGCGACCGCGCGCTGCACGCCATCGGGCAAGCGTTGGGCGCGCCGGTCGACGATATCGAGGTGCGCGTCGCGGCTTTGCTCGAGGAAAACAAACGCCTTGGCCGAGAAGTGGCCAACTGGAAGCAAGCGGCCGCGACGGGCGGTTCGGCCGATTACATGTCGCAGGTTCAGGACGTCGATGGCACGAAATTGCTCGCAGCCGCGTTGGACGGGCAGGACGCGTCTGGGCTGCGTGTGGTTATGGATTCGCTGCGCGAGAGACTGCCTTCGGGCATCGTCGTTCTTGGCGCCAATACCGATGGCAAGGCGATACTCTGCGTGGCCGTGTCGAAGGATCTCGTCGCTTCCGTCAAGGCAGGCGACATCGTCAAAGAGCTTGCGCCCATCGTGGGCGGCGGCGGGGGAGGCCGTCCGGATATGGCGCAAGCTGGCGGCAAACACGGCGACAAGATTCCCGAGGCCATCGCGAAGGCAGGCGAAGTCGTAAAGAAACTTCTCGGATGATTTACGCATAGGTACTATCATGGCGCTTGAAGGTAGAGTAGTGGGGCTTGACGTGGGCGATATCCGCACGGGGGTTGCAGTGAGCGATCCCATGCGTATCGTGGCCACTCCGCGCGTGGTGGTCGATACCTCGTCCCCTAACGCGGGCGCCCAGGCAATTGCCGAAATCGTCCGCGAGGAAGAGGCCGCGCTGATCGTGGTGGGTGTGCCTTTGGATCGCGAAGGCAAGCGCGGCCATCAAGCGGAGAAAGTTCAATCGTTTGTCGACCGGCTCGGAGAACTCGTAGAAGTGGAGATTGTTTTCCAAGATGAGCGCTTCACCACTGCCGCCGCGCAGCAGGCCATGAAGGCCGCGGGCGTGAAATCAAAAAGGAGAAAGAAGATCGTCGATAAGCTCGCCGCTCAGCAGATCTTACAGACTTATCTCGACCGCCAAGGCTTCAAGGCGAAACAGCAGTCATGAGCGCGGACGACCCTAGTCCCCGCCGTTCGCGGCGCCGGGCGTTGCGTATCTTCTTTCGAGTCGTCTTTTTAGGCGCGCTGCTTGTCGGCTTGCTTGCCCTTGTCGCCGGCTTCGGAGCCTTCCTGGTCTACGACCACATCACGCAGCCCTCTCCGGGCGGAGAGCGCATGGCGTTTACCGTGCCCGAAGGGGCCACGGGTCAGCGAATTGGGCAGTTGCTCGCCGACGAAGGATTCATCGAACACGAAATCTTCTTCCGATTGGCAATTCATATCGACGGCGCAGAGCCTTCCATCATGCACGGAGCCTATTTGCTTCCGAAGGAGGTGTCCGCGACACAACTGCTGCGCCTGTTGGATGCTGCCCCCAATGCGGATCTCCCTGTGGCCGATCCCGTATTGCGAGTCACTATTCCGGAGGGCCTGACCATCGTACAAATAGCCCAGCGCACGGACGATGCGGAGGCCTTTCTCGTGGCCGCAGCCAGTCCGGAATTGATCGAGCGGCTGGACGTCGAAGTCGATTCGCTCGAAGGCTTTCTTATGCCGAACACCTATTTTTTTTCCGAGCCTCCGGCGAAAAAAGAACTCGTGGACCGCATGTTAGAGCAGTTCGAGAAAGAGTACGCGTCGCTCGCAGACGAGTACGGCGAGATGACCGGCGCCGAGAAGCTACGCATCGTCACCGTGGCCTCCCTCGTGGAGGAAGAGGCGCGGATCGACGAGGAACGAGCCGTGGTGGCGTCCGTCATTTACAATCGCATCGAGAAGAACATGCCCTTAGAGATGGATTCGACCCTTCAATTCGCCCTCGGAAAATACGGAGAACGCCTCTTGAACGAAGACAAGGAAGTCGATTCCCCGTACAACACGTACAAGAATCGCGGTTTGCCGCCCGGCCCCATTTCCAACCCTGGGGTCGCGAGCATCCGGGCGGCCTTTTGGCCTGCCGAGACGGATTACCTCTTTTTCGTATCCAATGCCGACGGAAGAACCCATACGTTCACGTCGAACTTGCGTGACCATAACCGGGCCGTCGCGCTTTATCGAAGGGAAATCCACCAACAACGGCGCAAGAAACAACATTGACACCGCCGCGCTAGGGATGGCCCGCCTCGCTTCCCGCTCGAGCGGAATCCTCGACTCATTCCACCGGCCCCCCAGTTGAACGATAGCGGCGTGGCGAACGAGGAAACCCAGGTAGGTTGCGCCGTCTATATCGAAGTACACGTAGCTGTCGGGGACGAGCCAGCCTTCAATATTTTCGGCGGGATACCAGCCGCGGTCGTCGCCGGTGGCGTGGCAGTAGTACAGGTGCACATCTCCCCGGTCGGACCCTTTCGAAATGGGTAGCCAGACGCGTCGGGCACGGCGTGCACGTGCTCCGGACCAATGGCTACCGGCGGAGTCAAGTCTTCGTTCGTCGACGGTACGCCAACTTCCACCGGCGTCACGACGGCGGTATCGTTGGACTCGTCGGTCAGACCGAGTTCGCTTGCATCGAAATCCTCGCTAGCCTGAGGCTGAAAGATCGGCTCCGCGAGCTCAATCGTCGTCCCCTTCGCGATGACCGGCGTTTCGGCCGAAGAGCCGGATTTCACTTTCATTGTCCCGCCTACCGTCACGAAGGCAATTCCCTCGGCTAACCCCGGATTTCCCATTTGGAAGAGTCATCTTCAGATCCGCCGGCATCGTTT
>CAYNZS010000266.1:0-5733 GCA_964401695.1 uncultured Nitrospirales bacterium | reverse complement strand
CTCAATAACGTGCCCGTGGTGGTCACGGGCGCCCATATGGGAAATGTCGGTTGAAACAGCGACCCACACACGAACGTTCTGCTCAGGCGCTCTGAAAATACTTCGAGACTGCTTTATTAAGGCCAGACCGAGATGCTTTTCAAGGCGTTCGACGCAGGCGTCATGGAAGCGAACAGGAGTGAATTTTGGCTTCCTCGTCGCCCCTTGTTCCGAGTCGTCGGTGCCCTCATCCGGCGCAGGATCGTCTGGAGAAGCTACTTCTTCAGCGGTCATGAAAACAAGGTCTATGATTCCGTCAAGCTTCGTGAATTCCTGTGGAATCAGGATGTCTGAGATACGGCGAGCGGTAGCCGGATCATCGAGTGTTTCTTTGAGTTCCATCAGTCTCAGCAAGGCTGAGACGCTGATAATTCTCATGTCCCAGGCATGGCGGGAGCCACGGACCTGGGCCTCAAGCCCTCCGGTATCTTTTCGCCCGACAACGAGAAGTAAGGAAACGTCATCCCGCGAACTTGAGCCTTCCTTTATCAGTTGCCGTCTGTAATTGGCTATCGTGTCGAGGTCTATGCTGTAGGCGTCTGTGGTTTTGACCTCAACCAGAATCCTTTCTCCTTCGAGTTCCCAGAGACCATCGAAACTCGTTCTGCCTGGCCGACCTCGGTATCGACCGTCTTCCACGGCGTAGCCTAGTCTTCGCCCAATCTCGCTTAAGATAGATCGTCGACTCCCGGTCCATGAAGAACTTCACGCCATCCTGCTCGACGATGTTGTCGCCTTCTCGCTCCAAATCGAAATCGAGGACATACGAGAAGCCGGAACAGCCCCCGCCCTTCACGGCCATCCGCACACCATCCACGCCAGCTTTTTCATCGACAAGAAGCCGCTTCAATTCCACGACAGCGCTTTCCGTGGCGCTGACAAGCGCCTTCGGCGCAGTGGCTGCATCGAGTGTAGTCATGTCAATTTCCTTTCAGCGTGTTCGACAGCACGAATAGGGAATCGGAGATTTCACCGGATGTCTTTTGAGTTGCCGTGGATAGTTCTTCTTCGCGGGTAGCGCATCTACTCGGCAGCCCGGGCCGTTTCCTCCTCGACTTCGTCTTCCATGAGCCCCTCAAGTACTTCCAGAAGAACATCGATGTCGATACCATAGCTCATGCACACCTGGCCAACGGTCTCGATTTCGCTGACGCCGCAGTTGGCGCAACCGCCCAAGTGGAACGCCGCGAAGACCTCCGCGACCTGCGGATGGACCGCCATCGCTTCCACGACCGTCATGTCGGCGTTGAAATGAGTCCCGGCCGGCGCCGCGTTTCCGGCGGAGGAAGCTTGGGGCTTCTCGGCAGCGCCATTTCCGTTACCGCTTCCATCGTCCGCACCGTCCTCATCAGGGGGCCAGAAGCGCTGGAATTCGTCTTCAGTGGACGGCATCAGCATTTCGGGACGCTGGAGGTTCTTGATGAACGGATTAGGCACGCGATCAATTTCGCCCGTCGCCGGAATGTACGTCAGGTAGCGGCGAACAGTCTCGTCGGTCCCGCACTCATAGTACATCCAGGCCTCGCCCTTCCCCGGAACGGGCTGGCTGGTTTTATAATAAATCATCCGCAGTCTCCGGATTTCGCCTCTCTGGCAGATAACACAACGTTCACAGTCGATATTCCGGCAAAACGATATTAAGACCCCAACCGCATCAGGCTTACCGCATATCAATTTTAGCAGAGAACCGGGCGCCATTCAATGCCCGCTCTTCTCCCAAATCGCCGGGGAAGCTCTTATCCTGAACGGAAATGCCTTTGAATTGGTTGCTTGGTAGGTGTTTGATTTTTTTTCTTCGCCGTTCTTCTGGGGTGACTGTGCTTTTGGGGGAGTTGATCCGATTGTGGGGTTGTCGCGTCAGGATTTGGGTGAGGAAGGAACACCGCTCCTATTAAGACGTGCGCTGTTTTGTTTTCGGTCAGATGACGAGGGCGGTGAAAAGTTCGCGGTGAGGATGGCCCCGGGACAGGCGCAGCCAAATGCGGCGCGCGTTTGTAAACGGCGGCGGAAATAGTGGCGGACTAATAGTGCGGCACCCTGTAGGTCCACTGCCCGGCGTCATCGTCTTCGAGCCCGGCGGGCAGATGGCCGAAAGCTGGGTCTGCCGCGAGAACCAACGGTTTCTCAGATTGCCCGTAACCGACGCGCAACTAGACCGAACCAAAGCCTATTTTGAGCACGTGCGAACGAATCGAAGAGATCGAAAACCTAAGACTGCCGCGTGGTCCATTATTCCTCAGGCTACGAAACTACGCGAAAATGCCAAGCGTCTCCTCTTCTACGCCGGTCAAAACAATTTTCGGACCGGCATGATGCCGCGTTGCCTGCCGAATGCTAAACTGCATTCGCCCTTCTTCTCCGACACAGTAAACGGATTGGCGCACCTGAGCAGCTTGGATGACGCGAAGGATTGGATAATATTGTTCAAACCGCATCCGAACATCCGACAAACGGACGAGCCAGCGTTGAACCACGTGGAAACCGTAGCGAAAGCCAGTGTCTTCGAGTGCATCCACGGATCGGACGTGACCGTGACGGTCGTCTCAACCACGGCATATCAGGCCTTGATTCATGAAAAGCCCGCACTCCTCTTGGGCCGCATGAATTTGTCCTGGAAAATGCGCATACGAAGCGCAATCCATGGAAGAAATCCCCCGAAATCGTAGAGCGTGCATGTTAGCAGGGTTTCACCGAAGAGCAACGCATCCATTGGGTGCGCCATGCCGCACAAACGCTGTTTCATTACGTGTTTGCGTTCGATGAATAGGCCGAAGAAGTGATCGGCCGGGATGCACGCGAAGCCGCACAGTTTATCATCAAGGCATGTCGCCCCCCCTCGCTAAAGTCCGGCGGCGGCGAAAACATCTCTTGCGCGCTACACGTGATCATTGTTGCACGGTTCGAGCTCTTGAACGGCTTTCTTTACGTCTTCCGCCCGCTCCTTGGGCACGACGAACCTGCTTCTTTCGTCGCGACGACCACCAAGCCTTCCACGCCAATGACGCTGACTGCCATTGCGCCCTCGTCCGCGCCAAAGAGGAGGTGGCCATTTCAAGTTCACCGAGGAACGTGGACACGCGCCAGAAAAACATGCCACTGTTCCAATAGTAGTTCTCCTTCGCCAAGAACTGTTTCGCCAGCCCGAGATCCGGTTTCTCATGAAATGCCTGAACCGGCATAGCGCAACCTCCCTCCTCGGAAGAGCGCACTTGTATGTAGCCGTATCCCGTTGCCGGCCGCGCAGAGGAAACTCCGATAGTTACAAGTACCGGATCTCTTTCCGCCACGGAAAGGGTCGCTTCCACGGTCTCACGGAACGCCGCGTCGGGTTCGATGTGGTGGTCTGCGGTGACAATGGCCATGTTGATGTCGCCGCCGTCGCCGCCGTACTTGCCGAGCATGTACGCCGCGGCGTACGCCACGCACCCAGAGGTGTTGCGTTTGCAGGGATCCGCGATAATGTTCTCCGCGGGAATGCCTGTGACCGCAGCGCGGTTCGGCGCCAACAGATGCTTCATCGTTTGGATGTACACATGCTCAGGCGAAACGATAGGCGCAACCCGGTCCACCGCCTCTTCGAGCATGGTCTTCCCGGAACCCGTTAGTTTAAGCAGCTGCTTTGGGGGTGCTGTTGCCGCGACAACGGCCAAAACCGCTCTCCGGAACCACCCGCCATTATGACTGCAACGCGTCTCACGGTGTTGTTCTTTGCCAAACTCTGACCCCCGGCGCTAACTACCTTTTTCGATTTCCGAACGCCAATATGTGAGCAAGGAGTCTAACAGCCCAGCAAAAGGAATGGACGGCTGCCAGCCCACGTCGGCCCCTGCGGTCTTGTGCAAATACGCAACGTACAAGTCGGCCGCGGCCTTCGATATGGCGTATGGATTGGCGGCCTGCATCGGGTGCGCCTCGGTGACCGGCAACGATTGCGGCACGCCATAGCTTTCCGAACTACCCACCAACACGAACCGCGCTTCGGGCTTCCTCTGCTGGAGCGCCGTCATTAAATTGATGCTGCCGTTCAGGTTGATCTCCATCACCCTGCCCGGATTCTCCATTGCTTCTGGGACGAAGGTAATCGCCGCCAAGTGGATCAAGTGCTCCACCGGCCCGCACTAATCCAGGAGCCCAGCCACGGATTCTGCGTCGGCGATATCGCAAGCGCGCCGATCCTGAGCGCCGTCCGCAACTTGCACGTCGCCCCCAAAAACTTGGTAGCCCTTATCATTCAGATAGCGGCAAAGGATCTTCCCTACGAATCCCTCGGAGCCGGTGACTAAAACTCGGTTCTTCATGCGGTTACGATCGACCCTTGGCCCTCGATCTCCGTCTTGAGCCGTGTCATATCGGCATCCACCATCATTTGAATCAATTGTTCGAAAGAGGTCTTCGGCTCCCAGTCCAGGCCATGCTTGGCCTTCGAACAATCGCCCAGCAGAAGTTCGACTTCCGCTGGTCGGTAGAACTTGGGATCGACCTTCACATGGTCGTTATAGTCGAGTCCGACATGATTGAACGCGATCTCGCACATAGTGCGGACCGTATGCATTTCTCTGCTGGAGATGACGTAATCGTCCGGCTTCTCTTGCTGGAGCATCAACCACATAGCCTGGACGTAATCCTTGGCGAATCCCCAATCCCGCTTCGCGTCGAGATTGCCCAGCCGCAGTTCATCCGTCAATCCTTGCTTGATCCGGGCGACGCCGTCCGTCACCTTACGTGTCACGAACTCAAGGCCGCGGCGAGGCGATTCGTGGTTGAACAGAATCCCGGAACACGCGAACATATCGTAGCTCTCACGGTAGTTGATTGTGATCCAGTGCCCGTAGACTTTGGCCACGCCGTAGGGGCTGCGCGGATAAAAAGGCGTACTTTCGGATTGCGGCGTCTCAACGACTTTTCCGAACATTTCGCTGGAAGACGCCTGATAGAATCGAATCGTCTTATCGACCACGCGAACTGCTTCCAGCACGCGCGTCACGCCCAAAGCCGTCACGTCGCCCGTGAGGATCGGCTGCTTCCAAGAGGTAGGCACAAACGACTGAGCAGCCAAATTGTAGACTTCGTTTGGTTTCACCTCGTCGATGACGTCGATCATGGAAACTTGGTCCGTCAGGTCGGCCTGCAACAGATTGACGCGATCTTTTATCGTATCGATGCGCCCACAAGCTTCGGTGCTCGAGCGCCGGACGACGCCATGGACGTCGTATCCCTTTTCCAGCAGCAATTCCGCAAGATACGAGCCGTCCTGACCCGTTATTCCCGTAATTAGCGCAGTGCGCTTTTCTGAAGTATTCACAGTAATCAGTCCTGAGTCAACGGAGTTGTCGTTTTGCAAGACGAATACCCACACACGGTTTCCACAATGTTCCACCCAGCGTCGGAAACGACGCCAAACTGATAACTTACCACCCGCGCAACGAGTAACTCAAGCATTTCTGATAGATTCTCGAATCGCCGGGTAAGCTCTTGTTCTGAGTGTACATTGGAAACCAACGTTGGGTGCCAGGAGCGAAGGCTATGGTTTTCCATTTCGTACAAGGTCTATCCTGCGTTTTCTACTCCGAATACATTGGTGGACTCGATGAGATGCACTGCGCCGCGGCGCACGTATCCTCGACTAGGGTCATGGAACTCTGGGCTAGAGCGTTTTAAGAAATTATAGATACGAAGCGGCACCAAAAAATCCTC
>CAYNZS010000265.1:0-5762 GCA_964401695.1 uncultured Nitrospirales bacterium | reverse complement strand
CCGACCCGCGGCGCGTCGCTAGGATCAAAACCTGGCGCGGCCGGTTCCTCGACGAAAACCGACGCCCACACATCGTCGACGTACGCCGCTACCTTCGACCCGCGCACCATCGCATCGAGCCCCGTGCTGACCACATAATGCTCCAGCCTGAGATCGCCGTCACGAAAATCCTTCTCCTCCATCAGCGTCTGCAGCCGCTCGAAAAAGCCGGGCATCCCTTCGTACAGCGGAATTCGCGCGCCCAACTCGCGCAGCTTCGCGTTCGACAGCCCCGGCATCAGTCCATGCTTCACATACGAGAGAAGGTGGCCGAGATAGCAGGTATCCTCCTGGACCTTCACGCCAGCCTTCGCGTAATACCCAGGCAGCGCGCGCACCTCTTCCCAAAAACGCGCCTCGTCCAGGCCATACTCCTCGAACAGAGGCGACTGCATATACGCGGGCGACACCGTCTTGTCGAAATCCCAGACGACCGCGATCACATTCTGTAAGAAAAGGCCCTTCTCCGTCACCGAAACTCCTCCGCATATCCCATGCTCGGCGCCGAACAATAACATACGGCCATCGCACCGGGTTAGCCAACACGGCGGCTCATCCGAATGACCCCACCTCGACAAAAACATCTCCGCGGTTGGATAGCTCTTGTTATTCACCGCGGAGGCACGGAGATGCCTCCGGACTCGCAACTCCGGCCCGGCAGTTCTCGGGGTTAACCCAAACTCAACGGCTTCTGTTGCTCGCCATGCAACAGCGCGTGGGCTTCCGACAACGCACCCGGAATCGCCTCGGCGTGGGGCGACTTGCTCAAGCACTTCGCCCAGTCGATTCCATCCATATCCTTCGCTTGATTGCCCGGAAAGAAGGGGTTGTTGCTCCCCAACATGTTGTAACGTGACTTGGCGAATTCAGTCATGTCATACGCTATCGCGAGATTTCGCAGCCGCAAGACCCAGGGCAAATTTATCTCCCCAGGCGTATCGTGCCAAACAGGCAGCCCCTCGTCCCAAGAGCGAGCCCAGCTCTCGCCCAGCGTCTTCGCCAATTCCGTTTCGAGACGCTCGATAATCGGCGCAATCAGCGCCTCCGCGCCATCCAGATTCTCAGCCGTTTCCATGTGGGTATCGAAATCGCCCGGTCTGGCCGCGCCGCAGCTTATCGTATGAACCTCCGGATGCGAGAGGCAAAACAGGCCGTTGAACACCATGGGATGAAACGGGGCCGTCAAGCGCATCAACTTCTCCGAGGGCCGATACAGCGCTCCGCCCTTGTCGTTTGGGCTGATGATAAACACCCCCATATCCTCATCGCGCGCCGCCTGCACGGCCGGGAGATTATCCTGCCAGATAAAGAAATAGTGGAGATTAACGCTGTCGAACTCGCCCGAGCGAATCGTCTTTACGATACTTTCCATTGGCCCGTGCGTCGAAAACCCAACATGGCGAATCCGTCCCTCCTTCTGCCAACGGCGAAGCGGTTCCAGGCAGCGCATCGCGTACTCGAACGATTGATCGTTGTTTATCCCATGGAACGAGAAAATATCCAAGTAGTCCATCTTGATTAGCGACATGGATTTCTCGAACACCTTTTCGAATCTTGCCACATCCGCGATAGGCCCGATTTTCGTTTGCACGATAATTTCGTCACGCGGAAGCTTGGGCAGTATCCTCCCCATTTGCTCTTCGCTCGTGCCATAGGCGCGCGCCGTTTCAAAGTGATTGATCCCCAGATCAAGCGCACGGTAGATCGTCGCCTCGACGTTCTTCTGACTATTCTCGCCGATAGGGTCTTTGCCCGACGACCACGATTGCTGATACCGCATCCCCCCACAACTGATAACCGGCATCTGGAGGTCGCTCCTGCCAAACCTGCGATACTTCATTGAAGGTCCTTTCTGTCTACGCTGGGAACAACCAGAATCAACAAAAGCTCCGAGCCTTCGCGGACAACAGCCCGCCGATCCATGCGAGAACCATACGGGAATGCGAGAAGAGAAATCTAACCTGCGGAGAAGCCGCCGCGCGCCTACGTTTCGCGCACCACACCGGGGATTTCGAGGCCCTGCACAAGCTGAACCAGATCTTCCGGCCGGAACGGTTTGAGCAGAAAACCCTCCGCTCCGCTTTCCGCCAGCTTCGCGTCGTTGTATGCGATGGGTTTCGCCGTCACCATGTAGATCTTGACGCCCTCAAGCTCCGACTTGATTCCCTTGCAGGTTTCCCATCCATCCATTCCGGGCATGGCAATATCCAGCAGCACTAGGCCGTACTCACGCCGCTCCGCAAGCGCCAGCGCCTCCTCGCCCGTCCCGCAACAGTCCACGGCAAACCCCTCGTCTTCCAGGCAGGTCGCCATAAACGCAAGGATCTCCTCCTCGTCATCCACGCAGAGGATCTTGTCACCCACCGGTTCGCCCAATTCCACCTCTTGACCAAGCGCGTGATGGATCCCGCTCAGCAAACTACTCTTGCGAAAGCTCCGCCGAATCCTCGCCGACGCGACCGACCGGTACTTTTCCCACACGGCGTCCTCGTTCGTCAGCAAGATTATCGGCAACGCGACCGTCACAGGATCTTCGATCAGCGCATCGAGCATCGGCCCCGCCTGACCCATCGCGTTCAGATCCACGATCACGCAGTCCGGACTATGTTTCCCCGCGAGTGCGGCCGCGTTCCCGGCCGACGACGCATGGATCATGTCCATTCCCTCCGTGGCCAGAATGTTCCTCATCTGAACGCTCAGGGCCCGGTCTTGGGAGACCAGTTCAATGAGCAGATGCGTGTCCTCTTGCCTCGGCTCGACCTGTTGCGGCGATGTGCCTGCCCCGTTCCGCGGCGACGCCAAGTTGAGCCGAAAGTGGAACGTGCTCCCCTCGCCCAAGACGCTCGTAGCCGAAATCATGCCCCCATGAAGGCGGACGATATCTTGTGCAATCGAAAGCCCGATTCCCGTGCCGCCATACTTCCGCGTCGACGACGCATCGTACTGATAGAAGCGCGAGAAGACCTTTTCCAGCGCCTCCTTTGGAATCCCGATCCCCGTGTCGCTCACCGCCACTTCCACCCACCCATCGCCCAAGCGCATTTCAACCGTCACCGTTCCCCCGTTCGCGATAAACTTCACCGCATTCGACAACAGGTTGTTGAATACTTGGCCGATCTTCCCCTTGTCCCCCTCGACGAGAACGGGGCCGTCGGGTGCCAGCAACTCGATTTCAATTTCCCGGCTATCCGAGACCGGTTGCACCACCTGAATACTCGTGCACGCGCAATCCACTAGATCAAAGGTATCGAAAATCATCCGCTCGTCGCCCCGGTGCAGCCTCGAGAAATCCAACAGGTTCTCGATAAGCGTCACCAGTTTTTCCACATTGCGCAAACTGATGCCGAGATAGTCGCGCTGCGTATTATTGATCGGGCCCACCATCCCGTTTAGAATCATATCCGTATAACCCATCACGGAAACCAGCGGCGTGCGGAGCTCGTGAGAAACATTCGACAACAGGTTCGTCTTCAACTCGTCCAGTGTCTTCAGTTCCTCATTCGCGTCGTGCAACTTTTGCCGGCCTCGCGTCACCTCCTCCAGCGATAACTGAAGATTCACCAGCATCTGCGCATTCCGGATCGCCACGGCCAGATGCGGAGCCATCTGCTCAATCACTTCCACATCGTGAACCGAATACGCGTCCGGCGCATAGTTTCCCAAGTTCAGTGTGCCAATAATCCGCCCGGTCGCATACAACGGTACGCAAAGACAGCTTTGCACCTCTTCGGGGAACTGCGGCGCAAACGGGCAACTTTCCGCGCCCACATCATCCACAACCAGGCAGCGCGCCTCTCGCGCCACCCACGCCGAACACGAAGTCTCCTTATCCAACACAAACGTGTGCCCTGGGCGCAGCTCCCGGTCCGGCCAAAGCTGCCGCCCGTCAAACGCGGCCCCCAATTCGTTCAGAAGCGCAACCGCCGCATAGTCGAAGTCCAACAGTTTCTTCATTTCCCCGACCAGGCTCTCGTAGAGGCGCCCGGCCTCGAGACTGGAATTGATCGCATTCGCAATATGGTTGATAGCGCTGATTCGCTCCGAACGCTCGGCGGACTCTCCCTCCAAACGCACGCTCTTCGTTACGTCGCGGAAGATCCCCTCGACACCCACCAGATTGCCTTCATCGTCCAAGACATGATTGTGAGAAACCTCGACACAAATATTCCGCCCGTCCCAGCGTCGCATCCACAAGCGCGAACGCTCGCCGGGCATATCCGACTCCAAAATCTCGGAAGGCTCCCCCGGTACCACGTCATGCTGCAACAGAGCGCGCACATCCTTCCCCAGCGCTTCATCCGCGCTCGGGAAACCGATAATCTCTACCCCCGCCGGATTCAAGAACGTGATGCCCCCCTTCAGATCCGCCTGATAGACTCCGTCGAGCATCGAGGTGACCAAGCTGCGATAGCTCTCCTCCGATTCCTCCAACTGGTGAATGTTCCGCTTGAGCGCCAGCGCCATGCTATTGAACGACGACGCCAGTTCCTCGATTTCATCCCCCGTGCCGATCTTCAACTTCAAATCAAAGTCGCCCTGCCTAACAATTTGAGCCCCTTCGTTCAGCAGCGAAACCGGCCTCACAATGTTATTGTGAACATCCCGATACGCATTAACGCATAGAAAAGCGATAAATAACACGCAGGTCAGAAGCGCCAGCCCGGCGCCGCGGTTCAATCCGCCGTACAACTGCGAGGTGAGGCGGCCGGCGACCAAGTAAACAGTGAGCTCCTCGCTACCCATCTCGGGGATCTTCCGATACGCGAGAATCACATCCTCGCTGACAACCTCAAGCTCCGGGACTTCCACGGCCGAGACATCGTCACCCGCGGAGCGTTCGGGATCACTAGCGCCATTTATGCCATACGCGTCCAACGCGAGGGTGCCGAAGCTGTTGCCGCCTTCCTCGCGAATCGCTTCTCCAAAGCGCACATCGGTTCCGAAAACAATCGGATTGGGAATACGGAAGTCGTGGTCGACACTCTCGAAGTACACCGTGAACAGTTTTTGCGGAGAAATATCGTAGATAAACTGATGGAAGTCGTGCGGGCCACTCTCCTCATCATCCATGCCGGCCGCGTATCGCAAATGAGAGTCGAGCCCGACGACGATCGACAGGTAGCCGAGCTTCTCGTTCCCGGCAGAGCTGAAAATCGGCGCGACGACCGTTCCCTCATACCGGTGCGCCGACCAGGAATAGCCATACTTCAAGAACTGGGCCTGCCCGAGCTCCGGCGACCAAGCGTCGGGAAGCGGCCGCGGCTCCTGTTCGGTGCCAACCACAGGCACTCCGTCGGAGTTATAAATAGCCGTATGTAACGGGCCATCTTCCACGCTTCCACGGGAAAAAGCTGCGAGGTGCGACTGGAAGTCCTTCTCAATACTCCCGTGCTCGCCCGAGGCATGACGCGTCAAAACGTCGACGACAACCTCTTCCGTTGCCAGGGAAGTCGCATCCTCAAGATGGTCCTTCGAAGAAAGCCTGAGTCCTTCGGAAGTCCTGTCTACCGAGGTGAGGAGGGTTTGGCGGGCGCTCTGGCTACGCTCGCTGCGCACCGTGAGATAGCCCACAATCAGCGCCAGCGCCATAGGCAAAATCCCGACCCATAGAATTGAAGTCAGGATCTTCCACTCGATACCGGAACGTGGGCCTTTAACGCTCATCCGCTAAACTGACATTTCCCATATGGACGCCCGTGACCACCACGGGCAGGGCTTTTTGT
>CAYNZS010000264.1:0-5804 GCA_964401695.1 uncultured Nitrospirales bacterium | reverse complement strand
GCGGGGTCACCCAAGCCGAGCCTGTTCGTGCCACGCATTGTGGGCCTTAGGAGCTGTGACAGTATCTGGCGCTTTCTAGCTACTAGTGACAGCTACCATCAGAATGCCTGTCACGCACATGAGGTCGGGGGTCCGAATCCTGTCCCGCTATTTCGTCTTCTGTGCGTTGTGAGCGGCGCATTAAGTAAGTCCTTCCTCATGGTGACTTACCAAATGAAACGCGAGGTCTTCTACTGTCTCGTCGTTAGAGAAGCTACTGAAATGACCCCTACTCCTCAGAAGGCATTTATATCTTCGTCAGCGGGTGCCAGGTGCGCGTACTGCTGCGTCGTCTTCATATCCGCATGGCCGAGCCATTGGCTGACTTTGTAGAGGCTCACTCCCGACTGGACAAGCCGTGAAGCAAAGGTATGGCGAAGAATGTGCGGGGTGCACCATGGTACACCCGCTGCCTCGACAACGCTCCTGAACGCTCGTTTGGGCTCATAGCGAATTCTCCACTTTCCCGGCGCTTCCTTGTCGGCGTTGACGATGTAGCCTTCCGTCTTCCGAATGGGCTCCAGAATATCCCGTAGAGACTCTTTGAGCGGCACGGAGCGGAACCGCTTGCCCTTGGTGCCGAAAGAGCCGTCTTTCGCAGCTTGGACGGTCAGCGTGCCGCTCTCGAAGTCGATCCACTCCCAGCGCGTGTTCGCGGCCTCATTTGAGCGCAGCCCAGCGTACACACACAAAGCGCAGAAGAGAAGAATATCCCGTGACTGGGCGTCCGCCTTGTCTAGGACCAATGTCAACTGCTCTTGTGTGAGAAAGCGCGGCGGCTTCTTCTCGACTCTGAGGCGTTTGAAGCCCTGGAAAGGATTGTGCTTTCCGTAGACTCCCATGTGCGACGCGATATTGTAGATTGCCTGCAGTCGGCCCATGGCGTCGTTAATGGTACGATTGGACTGTTTGCGGGTATGCTTCCAGTGTTTCTCCAGTCTTTGAACATGCCGCGTCGTAACGCTACCCAGCGTATTTGGCTTAATGTGTGCAACGAATTGATCCCAGTTGGTTCGTTCGCGGTCAATGGAGTTTCGGCTCTTTCGCTCCCGTACATGCTCTTCATAGAGCGGCCAGAAGTTCGCCGGGGCAATGTCGAGCTTTCGCTTTGTCCAGATGTCGACATTGTCGCCCTTGATGTCGTCCAGCTTCTCCTTCGCTTCCTTCAGCCTTGTAGTCCTTAGCGATCCACGCAGTCGCTGGCCGTCTTTGATTACATCGTAGTAGTACGCTTTTTCCCCTTTGGCGTTGAGCTTCCAATAGATATTCTTGTAGCCCCTGACATATCCAGATCGCTTTTCACCCATTTCGAGCACCTCGTTGTTCCTTGAAAGTCCTAGAAAGTTCTCCAATCTTATGCCACCATTATGGCACATTTGTCAAGTAGGCAAAACAAAGGCCCAAGGGCCGTTTTCCTAAGTCCTTGAGCTATAACATGTTAAATGGTGGAGGTGAACGGGATTGAACCGTCGACCTCAGCGTTGCGAACGCTGCGCTCTCCCAACTGAGCTACACCCCCAATTCCACTACGGAATGGTAGCAAACGAACGCGTCGGCGATCAAGACGGGGCAGTCAAATCTCGTGGCCGCCAGTGGACCGATTCGCAATTGGCGGCCATTATCTGTTCGGGAAAGCCAACTTCCTTCACGTCATCTTGAGCGAAGTGAAAGATCTCTTCGACCGGAAGACTCAACATTAGTAAGCGATGCGGGCTAGCATGGACCCGCCATGCGGAAAATTGGATCGAGGCAGCGAATGGTGAATTTATGCCTATTGATATAAAGAAGGAGTATGATGTCCATCCGTGGTTCAGGTAAGCCTATGCAGCCCTCGCTGGATTCCGCTATATTGTCCGAGGAGTGCGGCGTGGGCTCCGCGCTTGAGGAGGGGATTTGATGACTGTTGTAGTTGTGATTGCTTGCGTTCTGGCCGCTGCTGGCGAAGGGCGCGCGTTCGTGCTCGAGGCCGGCGCGGGCGTATGGGATGTCACGGCGAGCGATTTCGACGGCGATGGAATCAAGGACATTCTCGCGCTCTGCAGTGTCGAAGATGGCGCGGCGCCGGCAAGACTTGTCCGGTTGTTCGCGTCGACTCCCGGCGGGGCGTATCCGAAGAAGCCGGTGTGGACGATGACGTTGCCCCCCGATTCGGGCGCCCTGTTTCTTGCCGAGGTGGACGGAGAGCCGCCGCGGGAACTGGTGATGACGTCTCACCGCGGGGCGGAGGTGTACCGGTTCGCAGGGCCTGGATTCGAGTTTTCGCAGACGGTCCAGTTTGCGTCTTTGTTGCCGACGGGCTCGAGAGAACCTGTTTTTCTGCGCGACACTGCCACGGATCTAGACGGCGATGGCCGTGACGAGTGGCTTGTCCCTACCGCGCTGGGGTATGAGATTCGCACGGCCAAGGGACTTGTGGCGGAAGTCACCTGCGATGTGGTCAGCGAGATTTTTGGTGGGACGAGCGTCTCCATCACACATCGCTTGCCATCCTACTTCACCTTCGGTGTGCCCGGTCGTCAGACGAAAGCTCTCGCGTTTCTCTCGGACCGCTACGCGGATTTTGCGCACGGACCGAACTGGTCGCAGCGCGTCCGGTTTACGGTGCCGCGGAAGCTGGGCGACAGTTGGGACGCGAGCACCCGAATGTCCGACGTGAATGGCGATGGCTTGCCGGACCTTGTCGTGACACAAACGCAGGGCACGGTGAACATGCGCGTACTTACGCAGGTGTACCTGGCCGAAGCGCCCTTCGAATATCCGGAGAAAGCCACGGCGGACTTTGAATCGAAGGGCGCGCTCTCGACTCCCTACCTGGCCGACGTGGACGGGGACGGCAGATTGGACATGGTGAATGTCGCCATTCCTTTTGGGATTCGGGCTTTCGCCAACTACTTCGTCCGAGGCAAGTTCACGGTGAAAGGCTCTGTCTTCCTTTTCGACGGCGCGGGCTTTCCGACGAAGCCGACGTTCACGAGAAGCCTGACGCTCAACGCGCCGGACGGGCGCGAGCAGGTGTCCTTTACCTTGGGTGACTTCAATGGCGATGGCTTGCTGGACGCCGCTTATGGCAGCGATTCGGACCGCTTATCGGTGAATCTGGGGAATAAGGACACCTTCCTGTTTTCGAAGCCATGGAGGACTTTCGACATCCCAACGTTCGGCGTTTCCAGGCGCTCGAAATTGGACGACAACGAGCGCGAAGACATCGTGCTCTACCATCCGAGCACGGACTACCGCGAGCGAATCGACATTATTGTGTTCTAGCGATTACGGTGGGTTCAAGGTAAGACGTCGATCTTCCGTTATTATTGAGGTCGGTACGGGATATGCCGGTGTCCGCGGCCATTGCCCTTTGTTGGCCGATTCGAGTTGGCGATTGTCCTGGCCCCGAAGGACGAGCTTAGCACCGACGACTTTTCCTTCCCCGGACTCGTGAAAAAGCATGATGGCGGAGAGTCCGGCGGGCTCGAAGTTGGGAAGACCGTCTCCCAAATGGAGCGGGAGCTTGTGTTGAAAACCCTCGAGCATTGCGGCGACAATCGTACGCGCGTCGCCGAGATGCTTGGAATCAGTGTGCGCACCATGCACAACAAGCTAAACGAATACGGCCAGAAGCGCGGATGTCCACGCTCGGCCCGGAGCACGTTTTGACATGTCCAATCCTACAGCCGCGCCGTCGCGAACGATAGAGGTGTTGCGTTTCAGCGCGCCCCTTCCCTACGCGGAGGCATACGCCACGCAAATCGAAAAGAGAGACGCGGTCCGGATCGGGACGAGTCCCAATACGCTCATGTTGTTGGAACACACGCCTACGTTCACGCTCGGGCGGAACGCCGACGAGAGCAACCTGCTCCAAAACCGCGGCCAATTAGCGAAAATGGGCATCGAGGTCTGTGAAGTCGATCGCGGCGGCGACGTAACCTACCACGGACCGGGTCAGTTGGTCGCCTATCCCATTCTCGATTTGCGCCACTGGAAGAAATCCGTAAGTTGGTACCTGCGGGAGTTGGAACAAGTTCTCATCGACCTGCTAGGGGCGTACGGCATCGAAGGCGGGCGTGTCGAAGGGCTGACCGGGGTCTGGGTTGATGGCGCGAAGGTTGCCGCCATCGGGGTAGGCGTCCACCGGTGGGTGACGTATCACGGGATCGCCCTGAATGTCGACCCAAACATGGATCATTGGGGCCTGATCGTTCCGTGCGGCATTCCGGACAAGCCAGTGACGTCGCTTCGGCAGTTGCTCGGGCAGGCCCCGAAATTCTCTCAAGTCGTGGACGAGTGCGAACGCCATTTTTGCGCGCGTTTCGCCTGATGGCCCTTGCCGAGGGAAGTCTTACCCGCTGTCACAGTAGAAAAGCGGCGAGATATCCTGGTTAAATGGCAGGCAACCGCCGGTCTGCGCTAGAATGACCCCTTTAACGCTTGCGATTTCCATCTTCCCTCAATACGAACCGCCAAAAGGAACACGACCCCATGCGCAATATTCTCATCCTCGGATCGACTCGGACGCCCATCGGCGCCATGTCGGGAGCCTTCTCGAACACCAGCGCCGTAGAGCTTGGCGTCAGCTCTGCCGTCGAGACGTTGTCGCGGACTGGCGCGGCGCCGGATCAGATCGACGAAGTCGTGTTCGGCAACGTGTTGCAGGCCGGGCTGGGCCAAAATCCCGCGCGGCAAATTTCGATGGGGGCCGGCGTACCCGAGGGCGTTCCGTCGTTCACGGTCAACAAGGTGTGTGGCTCCGGCATGAAGGCGATCGAGCTTGGCTGGCAGAGCATCGCGCTCGAACGGGCGAAAGCGGTTCTGGCGGGAGGCGCGGAAAATATGACGCAGTCGCCTTACCTCCTGCCCTCGATGCGCGCGGGCGCCCGTTTGGGCGATGTCCAGGCCGTGGACAGCATGGTGGCCGATGGCCTTACGGATATATTCAATCAATACCACATGGGGATCACGGCGGAGAACATCGCGGAGAAATTCGGCATCTCGCGCGAAGAGCAAGACGCGTTCGCGTTGTCGAGCCAACAAAAGTGTGGCGCGGCGATGGAGGTGGGCCGCTTCGCGGACGAGATCGTTGCCGTGACTACGAAGCAGCGCCGCAAGGAGATCGTCGTCGATACCGACGAGCATCCGAAGGTGGACTCGACCATGGAAAGCCTAGGCAAACTTCGTGCCGCGTTCAAGAAGGACGGCACCGTCACCGCGGCGAATGCGTCGGGCATCAACGACGGGGCATCGTCGGCCCTGTTGGTCGCCGAGGACGACGTGCCGGACGGGATTTCGACGGACGGCGCGGTCTACTTGCGCGATGTGCGGTCGAGCGGATGTGATCCGGCGACCATGGGCTTGGGCCCTATAGGGGCCGTGAACAAGTTGCTCGAACACAGCGGGCTTTCCATCGGCGACATCGACCTGTGGGAGCTGAACGAAGCCTTTGCGGTCCAATCGTTGGCTGTCGCGCGCGAATTGGACGTTGACGCGGAGAAAGTCAACGTAAATGGCGGAGCCATCGCGTTGGGACATCCCATCGGATGCAGTGGCGCGCGGATCGTGGCGACGCTGATTCACGAAATGAAACGGCGCGGGAGCAAGATGGGCATTGCCGCCATGTGCATCGGTGGCGGTCAGGGCATTGGGTGCCTGATCGAGAATCGGGATTAGCTGGGGGAGGGTGGCGCCTGTCGGCTTGCGATCAGTCCTGACTCTTCGAAAGATCCTAGCCTAGAGTTTTGCGGTTTCTCTACCGTATTTTGTTGCAAATGGTGGGC
>CAYNZS010000263.1:3274-5834 GCA_964401695.1 uncultured Nitrospirales bacterium | reverse complement strand
GGGGTCACCCAAGCCGAGCCTGTTCGTGCCACGCATTGTGGGCCTTAGGACCTACCGCGTCGGGAAGAAGATCGAGTACGACGGAAAGAGGGGCTGCGTCACCAACAGTCAAGAGGCGAACAACCTGCTCAGCCGAACCTACCGCGACGGCTGGGCCCTGGACGGATAACTCATAATTAAGCCACCGGCTGTGCCGGTGCCACAGGGACTTTCGCAAAGAGCGGTTGCCCTGCAACCAAGAGCGGTTGCCCTGCAATCAAGAGCGGTTGCCCTGCAACCAAGAGCCTGGACTGAGTACTACTCCGCAGAAATCAACTTCTGTCGGTAACATCAACGAGATAGCATACAAGGAGGAGATTCCCATGGCCGATGAGCACATTCTCTACGATAAGTCTGAAGGCATTGGCACGATTACGCTCAACCGGACAGACAAGATGAACGCGGTCACCGATGACATGTTGGCGGATGTAACCAACATCGTCAACGAGGCGACGGTGGACGATGAGGTAAGGGCCCTGATCATAACCGGAAACGGCCGTGCATTTTGTGCCGGCACCGACGTGACTACCGGCATCGCGCGGGACCATGCCGAGGCCTCTAAGGCACGCGCCGCGAAGATCAAGCCGGTTGAACTGCCGGAGAACTCGCTGCCCCACTGGATGTTGACGCGTTTCCCGAAGCCCACAATCGCGGCCGTGAATGGCGCGGCGGTGGGCATGGGGGCCGAATGGACTGCCCAGTGCGATGTCCGGATTGCCTCGGATAAGGCCCGCTTTGGCTGGGTCTTTCCGATGCGGGCCATCGTCCCGGACACCGGGGCCGGCCCCTATCTGCTCCCCCACATCGTTGGCCTTCCCAATGCACTGGACCTTCTGTATTCCGGCGACATCATCGACGCGCAAGAAGCCCTGAGAATTGGTCTGGTGTCCAAAGTCGTGCCGCCTGAAGAACTGATTGCCGCGGCCCGGGAGACGGCATACCGGTGGACGCGCGGGGCGCCCTTGGCAATCAAGGGGGCGAAAGAACTTACCTACGGTTCGCTCGAATGGCCCCCCAGCGTCCATCACGGTGAAACCGGAGCACGCATGGGCTCTACATCCCTCTCCGAGGACGCCAAAGAGGGAATCGCCTCCTTCCTCGAGAAACGCCCGCCGGTGTGGAAGGGCCGGTAGGCTAGGGCTGCGCGGCCGCCGAAAAAAGCGAAATAACGAAATACGCACGGACCTTTATTTCGTCATCCCTAAAGACGCCCCAGGGCAATCGCTCTGAATCCTAATCGCGGTTCACGTCTTACCTGAGGCCGCCAGCGAAGAAGCTGATCGGCCAGTTGCTCATCGAAGATGGACATATCTCAAGTGAAGACTTGCAGAAGGGCCTGGAACGGCAGAAGGAATCGGGGAGGGAACTGGTTGAAGTGTTGATAGAGATGGAATGCATAGACCGCGGAGCGTTTCAGCAGATAATGGCCAAACAGCCAGGGGTGGCCAGCATCGATCTTGAAAACTACACCGTGCCGCCGGAATTGGCCACGATCGTACCGCGCGAAATAGCGGAGCACCATCAGATATATCCCATCGACAAGTTGAGGAAACTTCTCACTCTGGCTATGGCGTGCCCCCTGGACACGAAGACCATAGAAGAGTTGATAGAGCGAACGGGGTTTTGCGTGAAGCCCATTCTTTGCAGTCACAAGGATATTCAAGACTGCATAGACGAGATCTACGTTGACGATAAGACCGGTTAGATAACCGGGCTAGCGCGCCTACGCCGAATCGGGGGATTCCTTCAGAAGCGCGGGCTCCGGATCGGCCACGGCTTCGGGAACCGCCACCGAAATCTCGGGACGTACACGCCGGGCCCAATCAAGAAAATAACCTACTCGATCGAAAATGTCTTCGGAGCCCTGGCGATTCACGATACCGTGCCGTTCCCTCTCGAAAATCGCGAGTTCCTTATGCGGAGTCCCCACCTTCTCGAAGATATCCGGTCCGCTGCTTGGGTGGACGACGGGATCTTTCGATCCCTGAATAATCAGCGTTGGCACGACGATGTCTTCCAACAGTTCCTCCATCGCCTCCATGACCTGACCCAATTCGCGAACGCCCGCGAGGGGATTCCGCTTGTAGTTGATATGAATGTTCTCCGGTGAATTGCCAATGAAGTCCCATTCGGTCTTGCCAACCATGAATTTCTTGAGCAGGCTGTTCATGCTGTTGGCCGTCGGCGCGAACCGGGCCGCTCGATTCTGCAACTTCAACGGCGCGTTGATCGTGAAGACCGCTTGCAGTTTTTCTAGTTTCAGCCCCCCCCCCCATCAAGGCCAGGCAGCCTCCTGTGGAAAAGCCGCCAAGCACAATCTGATCCGTCAGTGTCTTGACGATGACGTACCCGCGGTTCACCGACTCGTACCATTCTTCCCATGGGGTCTGCGCGAGATCTTCGGGCGCCGTGCCGTGCCCGCGCAGACGAACGCCGTAGACCGCATACCCCTTGTCGAACAGGTGCTGGGCCAAGGCGCGCACTTCCAGCGGCGCGGCGAGATATCCATGCACGAGCACGA
>CAYNZS010000263.1:0-3264 GCA_964401695.1 uncultured Nitrospirales bacterium | reverse complement strand
CGGCACCATAAGGAAGGGCTTGCCCACGTCCATGCGGCGGCTCTCCTCGGAACGGTAACTTTCGTAGTCGCCCTCGAAAATATCATAGTCCGCTTCACAGAAAATCTTGCGAATGCGCTGCGACAATTCCCTTCTCGGCGAATCCGAAACCCCTTGTACCAGCTCGCGGAATCCCTCCAGCGGTTCGCATTCGTTGGCGATGACCGTTGTCGTCTTGAGCGCGCGGATCGTATGGAACTCGGCATTCTCTTCTTCGGTATCCCGCAACCGAACATATTGATGCCCGTCGTAGCGGATGATGCCTTCCTTGAGGCACAGCTTCATGAAATCGTGGAATTTTGGGCTCGGATCCTCGTAGATGATGTTCTGATAGGTCTTTTCGAGCAACCCATGGAGACGGTGCTTGCCCAGCTTCTTCAGTTCATGCGCGCACAGATAGATCCGGTTTCGGTAACGCCTTTCCGTGAAAGGCTTTGAGCCCTGGTAGCGAATTATCGTGGCGAAGATGTGGTCGTAGTTGACCCGCGTGAGGCGGTAGATCGCCGTCATGTACTGTTGCATCAACTCATCGGCCGCCACCGAGAATACCGATTCGTCATCCGCTTCCATATCGTCGAGGTCATCGGGGCAGTCGAGCAGGGCCGCGTACTTGGGCTGCTCTAGATACTCGCGAATATCGATGGGATCGCCTATGGTTATGTCAATATCCGTGTCCGCCGAGATTATGGTGCCCTCGATCGACAGCTCTTCGAGCGCGCGGTCGCTAAGATCCTTGCTGAAGCCGCGGGCCAACTTGAGCAATGCGTTGTCCCGTGCGCGAATCGGGAAATACGTTATATTGACTGGGACGACGACGGTCCGTTTCGCCACGATGTCCGCCACCGATTCGATGCCGAACTGTTCCTGCACTTGGGACAATTCCCCCTCCAGTTCCCCCTCGCAAAGGCAGCGCATATGCTGCCGGTGAATCTCCGATTGAAGGGCCATCACCGCCGCGCCGCGGTGAGGAGGACGCCGGGTGCCCCGGTTGTAGACGCTGAAGGTTCCCGCCGGATCGACGACTTTCTTGTCCTTGATCATCTGGCCTTCGGGAAAGATAATCCACGGGTGGATGCCGCGCAGTAGCGAATTCACGATGACCTTGTCGCGGTCGGGATCCTTGGTGGACACCGTCCCCATAGTCCGCAAGTATTGCCCGATCCGCCCGTTAAACAACTCGGCGGCGGCCATCGACCATACCTCTTTCCCCGTGTGTTTATTGAAGACATAAGGAAGGAGGAGAGTTTCGAGGCGCGTGAAATGATTAACGACATAGAGAATCGACATGTCGTCACGAAGGGCCTCGAGGTTGTGAACGCGCACGTCCGCCTTGATCAGTTTGGTAGCGATGTCCAGCGCCCACTTCGTTGTCTTGAACGCGACTGTCATGTCCTCACCCATCGCTTTTTTGTGGCGGGCCGGCCGATCCGGCCCCCGATCATTCCAACCCCATTGTAGACGAAATCTGGGTCAGCGGTGCGCCTAGAGACCCTATTGGGGAGCGTCCATAGTCTGGTTTAGACGGTACACAAAGGCGAGCACTTCGGCAACCGCCTTGAAAAGGTCCGCCGGAATTTCCGTGTTCAAATCCAGTTTCGCCAGGAGCGCCACCAAATCCGGGTCATCCTGAATATAAACGCCATTCTGTTGGGCGACCTCGATGATGTGTTCAGCCAGATAGCCTCCACCCGTCGCGACCACGCGCGGCGCCTGCTCCTTGGCCTCATCATAGCGCAGTGCAACAGCCCGTTTTCGATTCTCGTGTTCTTCAGTCGGCAAGGCAATCCCTCATCTCTTAAACCGATTCGTTTAAACCGGCGTAAGGCCGGAACAAGGAGGCCGCCGCGCCAACGCGGTCGCCATCCCATAGTGAAGTCGCTACGGAGGCCGAACGGTAACCGGCGCGCGCCAGGCCCGACTCCAATTCGCCGGCATGTTCTATGGTCATGGCCGCAACGGCGGGGGAAGTGGTCTTAAGATGGCAATCGCAGCGCCCGTTCGTTGCGCGTAGGCTCACCCACAGGTTGGCGAGGTTCGGCAGCGACACATCGAGCACCGCCATCGAGACGCCGGGCTCCTTCGCGCCTCCAGCCGGGCCGCCATCGGAGAAAAATGGATTTGTGCCGAGTCGACAAATCCTCCCGATAACTGGGATAGCTCCACGAAACGATAGGACTGCTCAAGCCCACGCGCGTTCTGGAGAAGCGATCCGGTGAGACGACCCAAGATTCGGTCCATCGCCTCGTTGAATTCGCCGAAGCGCCCCGACGACTCTAGAAATTCCGCGAGCGGAGCGTCCACCTTCAACTGAAGCAACAAGCCTCGCAAATCCTCCTTGAGTAAAGCCGCGATCTGCTCGGGCTACCCCTTTGTGAGCGCCGACAGGATACGCACTTCTAACGAGGTGCCCCCCCGAACGCACGGCGCGGATCAACGCACCCTCCAATTCCGCGTCGTCCGCCGCCTGGAACCGTTTCACCTAGCCCCGCAATGCGTCGAGTATTAACGGGGGGACAACTCCCGTCTCGGCCCCTGCCTCCAGAGCGGCGAAAATCGCCGCAAAGCTTCGCGTCATACCTTCGCGTACAGACAATAGGCCCAAGCACGAGGCTGACAACAGACTCAGTCGGCGGCAGATTTGGGGGTAGAAGCGTCGCCGCTTCTTGTGCGGCCGCGGTGTTGTCGAGGCCGAGCGCGGCGAAAACGTTGCCTATGACCGCCGTTACATCGGGTGGCAACAGAGGCACCGCGCTGGCTGGCCCAACTTGAGGTTGGACAACGAAGCGAAGCGCCTGCCCTTTCTAGGCCTGAACGTGAACCGCTACGCGGGTCCCCGGCGGAAGAAAAGCCCCGGCAGGCAGCTTGAGTATCGAACCGCGAAGAGCGACCCCAAGGCCATCGCCATCCACGACCACGGCGCCCGAAAGAATCTGCCACGGGCGAATCGAAGCAGAGAGTGTGGTCGAGAGGTCGGCTGTCAAGATCGAGAAGGGGGAAACGCCGCCCATACCTCCCATGCCTAGAAAACCTTTTCATGAAAATTGCCCAGCGGCCGGCATCTTTCTTCCTATTTGGTCTCAGACTTCCTTCTCCCAATGACAGGAATAGCCAGTACTTCAGTAGACAGCAGTCACGCTTCAGGTTACGGCTCCACCGCGCTGGGTAAATACACTAGACTAGAGTTTTGCGGTTACGCAGCCTGTTTATTCGCATGGTTGTTAGCCC
>CAYNZS010000262.1:0-5850 GCA_964401695.1 uncultured Nitrospirales bacterium | reverse complement strand
GCCCACCATTTGCAACAAAATACGGTAGAGAAACCGCAAAACTCTAGCCTAGTCAAACGCCGCGAAATCCAGTTTCGCCAAAGCTGCTCGCACCACACGGGCCAGCGCATTCGCGGGCAACAACGAGTTCAACGACCCCGCGACAAACAAAGTAGCCGCGCTATTATCTTCGACGAAACGTGCCATGGAAATTCTCCTGTGATTGACGATACGTATGAATAGCATATAAAACCAGATCTGTAAAAAGAAAACCCTGGGGTCATACTTTTGGGAAGGCCCCTAAACCAGGGAGGGGTCAGGGGAGGGTCGAACGCGTGGGGACCTACGCGATCTCGCGCACGCCTCAAACAACACCAATAGGAAACAGCACACAGGTGTTTCTTTGGAGCAAACCGCAACATCCCCCTTGGTCCCCCTTTAATGACGCGACCGACAAAAGTCGCCAAGGCTGTTATCCTGAGCGAATGCTAAGGATCTCTTTCGTGCGTAAGTCGTTGGCGAAGAAGAGATTCTTCATTTCGTTCAGAATGACAATGTCGCGGGAGAGTAGGCGTAAGAAGAAACAGTTCGCGAGAAGACTCGAAGGCGGCATGCAGCCGAAGACGGCGGAGAACACAATAGCAGCGATTATTGTGGATGCGTGCGCGGGCTGGGGTTAGGGGGACTCGTCTTCGGGAGCAGTTTCCGAAGCATTCTCGCGCGCCGCTTCGAAACCGTAGCGGTCTTTCTTCACGCCGTACATTTTGACAAGTTCGACATTCCGCTTGAGGACGGAGTCGGGCACATTTTTCGTGCGATGCGAGATGAAGCGCGCGGGCGCTCCGCCCCAAATCTCGAACTCTCCCACGCCTTTCGTAAGGATGCTCCCGTGGGCGATCACCGCGCCATCGCCGATGGTGACCCCAGGTCCAATGTAGACCCCGCTTCCGACTAGTGTTGCGTCGCCAATAATGATCGGTTCCGCGAGAAGAGGCGTAAGGCGCCACCCCTCATCCGTGCCATGGAGCAAGTGATTTGTATCTCGAATCACTGTGTTCTCTCCTATGGCCGTCCCCCCGCCAATCTGGACCAACGCCGTCGATTCGATGATTACGTTGTAACTTGTTCCCGACCGATCTCCGAAGATGATCTTCCCTTCGTTCTTCGTGCGCAGCACGGTATTGTTCCGAAAGCGGCAGTTGTCCCCAATTTCCACATGGCCGCTGATATCCATGAACTGGCCCGTGAAGCGAAACCGTTTTCCCTTCTTCGCGAATTGGCGGCCGTAATGCCAATTTCGATAGAAACGCGCGATAGCGCTCATGCTTGACTCCATGCCGGTATTAGGGGCGGCCACGCTCCACTGTCTCGGAGTACGGAAGCGGTCATGTCACTTTCAGACGGAAAGGTGGAGCAAATTGTACCAATTCGCGGCGACGCATTTCCCTTACGATACCCGGCCGCCGACTCTCCGGCCATTGGCGCCCCGAGGCGCCAGCCCAACAGGCCTGTAGAAAAAAGGAAGCGAGCAGCGGGCCTTGGGGACCCGCCGCTCGCTTGCGGGGAGCGTCCGAAACTCAAGTCCGTGATTCTAAATCGCAAGAGGGCACGGTAGAGCGATATTCAGTGAAACCTTCAGGGCTGCGGTCATCGGGTTTCCATCGTCTCCGGGTGTGGGGGTCAAATTGGGCCTGGGCTGCGGTCCACCTTCATTCTGGGATGAAGGCTGGCCCTGAATCCCACGGTTAGTTCCAGACACCGATGTGAAGTTAACACAACATATGGTATATGTCAAGAACTTTATTTCCATGACTAGGAAATCTATCTATCACTATAAACAGTATCTATATGTAGAATTTAATAGAAAGTACACACTATATTGTGAGTTTTCTATGAATTCCTTTGCGAAATCTAGCCTATGAATGAGAGAAAGTAAGTACTGTATATCGTATCCTGGCATTTGGAGATGTCTAATCGCGTGCCAATCGGGAGATTGGCGGGCCCAGGTTCCGACCGCGCCATCTCTGTTGGAGTCAAAATGAACGGCGTCGGATCGGCGAGTGGCAGAGCGAGGTTTGCCCGATCCGATGTTTCCTGATAAAATAGGGAGCGCAACCTACGTAAACGATTTGGAGATTCATCATGCCGCTGTTCCAATACCGCTGCAACGACTGCGATACCGACAACGAAATCCTCGTTCGGGGCGAGACGTCGCCTGTGTGCCCCTCGTGCGAATCCGATAATCTGTCGAAAGGGTTGAGTCATTTCGCGCCCATGACCGCCACTACTCCGGAACCCATGGGCTGCTGCGCAATGAGCGATTGTTGCCAGATGCAAGACGGAGTGTGCCCCAACTAGTGTATTGATTCATGCTGTAACCATCTTATCCGTCATGCTGAGCGAAGCATCTCCATTTCATTGGGCTTCTGGCGTATCGAGATCCTTCACGTGGTGCAGGATGACAGAAGGCGCGCGTTTTGCCTTGCTTTCAAAAGCTGCGCCAATGGTGAGTCAATACACTAGGTCCGAATTCCGCGGGCTGGAGTAGTAGGCCATGGACGAGTCAGGCCGGAGACGTCCGGAAGGAGAGGGCGCAAGACCCCGTACTCTTCGCGGTCACTTTGCGCGGGCCTTCATGGAAGCGCACAAGAGGAGGCCAGTCAGTTTTTATCTGATGTTCGCCATCCTAGTCGTGTTGTTGCTGGGCGGGCAGGTCGTCTACGTGCGCGAAGATCCGCGGCGCTTCGCACTTTTTCTTGTCCTCAACTTCGTGGCATTTTTCGCTATCTTGATGCGGGCGCTTCTCGATTTTATCGAGATCGCTCGCAACCACTTCAGAGCCAGCGAAGATCTGTACCGCGAAACGTTGGGCGAATCGGAATTCACCCATGAGCTGGGCCGGCGCGTTGCCGAGAATCGCGACCGGCCGGACGACACATAGGCCGCGCCTCAGCGGGCAGGGGAACGAGCGCACTCGACATGCCATGGGACCCGAAAAGTGTTATCGCCGTCGTGCCGAACTGGCTCGGCGATGTCGCCATGTGTACACCGGCGTTGCGCGCGTTGCGCAATCGGTATCCGAAGGCGCGGCTCTCGTGCGTGGGACGCCGGCCGGCCTGCGACCTGCTGCGTGGCATCTCTTGGATCGACGAACTCGTCGAAATGCCGCACCGCCCAAGGCCCCTGGCGCTCTTGAAGCATGGCGTAGACCTGCGCCATCGCAGGCCCGACATCGCGGTGCTCTTCCCGCACTCCTTTCGTGCGGCCTTTGTCGCCCGGCTCGCGGGGGCGGCCACGCGTGTCGGATACGCGCGGGATGGCCGGACCGCCCTGCTAACTCACCGGGTCCAGCCACACCGGGTCGATGGGAAAGTCACCCCGGTATACATGGCGTGCGAATATCTCGATCTCGTCCGCAAATTTGGGTGCGAGGACGATGGCCGTGGCCTCGAATTGGCCACCGATGCCATGGCGGTGGCGCGAGTGAAGGAACATCTCGTCGGGCCTTCGCCGGTCGTAGGGTTCGCGCCGGGCGCGGCTTTCGGTCCGAGCAAGCAATGGCCCGCCGAACGTTTCGCCGACGTGGCTGATAAGATTCACGAGGCGACGGGCGCCCAGTGTGTGTTGCTCACGGGGCCCGGCGAACGCGACACGCACGAGAATGTTCTGAATTCGGCGAGTTGCCCTTTCGCCACATGCGACGAGGGACGCCCCACGATCGATTCGCTCAAGGCGACAATATCTCAGCTCGATTTGCTGGTCTGTAACGATTCGGGTCCGCGCCATGTGGCGGTGGCCTTCGACATTCCGACGATCTGCGTCATGGGCTCGACGGCGCCGGCCTACTCCGAAGGCCCGTACGAGCGGGGCGAAGTCATACGGATCGATGTGGACTGCGGTCCGTGCCAAAAGCCTGTCTGCGCCGAAGACCACCGATGCATGACAGGCATCTCAGCGGAGCGGGTAGCCCAGGCGGCGATGACCTACTTACCCAAACCCCGTGTCTGACTCTCGCGCACCGGAGAGCGGCGGCTACGACGCGCTCTACAAGAGCTACGCCCATCTGTCGAAGGAAGTCGAGAACCTTTCCACCATTCGCGAGATAGCCCTGGCTATCGGCGCGAGCATCGAGTTGAGCGAAATCCTTCCGACCATCGCCACGGTCATTCAGGGCGCCCTCGGCGTCCGCAAGTTCACGCTCTACGAATGGGACAAACGTTCCGCCGTCGCCAAGCCTCTCGTCGCCCAACACGGCCGCGATCTCATCACGATGGATCGCCTCGTGGAGGATATGATCGAGGTGGAAGGGTCGACTTTCGGGGTGTTCTTACCGGCGGCGCTCCCGTCATTGCGAACAGCGAATACGAGTGTGACGTGTACATTCCCCTCATCTCGAAGGCGGATACGCTCGGGGTCATGCACCTGCAAGACCGCGCGGACGGCGCGCCTTTCGCACAGGAAGACGCCCCCCCCTCTACCAGACCATCGGCGGAATGATCGCCGTCGCTATCAACAACGCCCAGCTCTACGCCCTCGCGGTCACCGATGGGCTTACCGGCCTCTACGTCCGCCGCTACTTCGACCTGCGGATGGAGGAAGAATTCGAGCAGTCCAAACGCTATGTGCGCGATTTCTCGCTTATGCTCTTCGACATCGATCACTTCAAGAAGTTCAACGACACCCACGGCCACCAAACGGGGGACATGGTCCTCCAACAGTTTGCCGACCTTCTGCGCGATAACACCCGCAAATCCGACATCTGCTGCCGCTACGGCGGCGAGGAAATGATCGTCATCCTCCCCGAGAGCGCCATGGAAGAAGCCGCCCTCCTCGCCAGCAAGTTGTGCGATATCATCCGCAACCACGTCTTCAAGGGTACCGGCGGCCAGGACCTTTCCGTCACCACCAGCATCGGCGTATCCGCCTACCGCGAAGACTTCGAGAACCCGCACGCCATGGTAGAGGCCGCCGATCAGGCCTTGTACAAAGCGAAAGAACTAGGTCGAAACCGCGTTGAATTGGATTCGTACTAGGGGCGCACCGGACTGCGGCATTTTCGTCGATCATTCCCTTACGCGTGTTGCATATGGGCGTGGCAGCTCGCGAGGCCCCGCTTTTCGAGGTACTGTTGGTGGTAGTCCTCAGCGGCGTAGAAGGGGGCGGCTTTGGTGATTTGAGTGACTATGGGGCCTCTGCGTTTTCCCGAGGCATCTTCGACGGACTTCGAGGCTTCGGCGGACTCGCGCTGGGCGGCGTCCAGACAGAAAATCGCCGAGCGGTACTGCGTCCCGACGTCAGGGCCTTGCCGGTTGATGGTGGTTGGATCGTGTGAGGCCCAGAAAACGGCGAGGAGGTCGTCGTAACTCACCTGTTCCGGATCGAAATCGACTCTGACGACTTCGGCGTGGCCGGTCCGGCCGGTGCAGACCAGTTTGTAGGAGGGGTCTGCAACTGTTCCGCCCTGGTATCCAACGGTCGTGGCGTGGACGCCCTGGACTTGGCGGAACGCCGCTTCTACGCCCCAGAAACACCCCGCGCCAAAAATCGCCTGTTCCATGACTGAATCCTCCTGCTACATCAGTTTCGTAGATCGGAACACACAAACTGTGTGCGAAATTCCGGAGTGTTTCGCTACTGTTCGCCGTCAGCCAAAGCGGAACACTCGGGCCGGTTTAGCCAAGTTACAGATCGGCGGGTTGCCGAAGTCTATTGGGGTTTGGGATAGTGGCCGTGGGCAGACGAAAGGAGGATCTGTTCATGGCGAAGGATATCGTGAAGGAAATCAGGCGGGCGACGCGGCGTAAGTTCAACGCGGAGGGTGCGCCAGGAAGCTGTGCGCGAGATGAGGGTGGGCCCCTCGTGGCCGGGTTT
>CAYNZS010000261.1:0-5875 GCA_964401695.1 uncultured Nitrospirales bacterium | reverse complement strand
AACAGCACTGACCGTGGCCTCCGATGGCTGCTTTGGGGCCGCGAACGACCTCAAGAAGCGGCCATGACAGCAAAACCCGTCTTGAACTCGTCAGTATGTGTCTCTACAATGCTCAATAACGTGCCCGTGGTGGTCACGGGCGCCCATATGGGAAATGTCGGGTTATATACCATTCCGTCATGTACACTTCAATCTTATCTGTGTATGCATTCCCACGGAGGACCGTGGGAATGAGCGTTCCAGGGGTGGAAGAGACGTGCTGCGGTTCACAGCGCCAACCTCGAATTCGGCGTCGTGTCCATTCCTCCGGTCAGGTTGCTTTCGAGACGGGAATGGCCTGCGGCGGCGATCATGGCTCCATTGTCGCCGCAGTATTCTAGCGCTGGGAGTAGGAGGGGAACATCGATCTCGGATTCGAGGCGTAGGCGGAGGAGTGCGTTGGCTGCGACGCCGCCGGCTACGATGAGGCGTGGCGCGTTTGTCTGGCGCAGGGCTAGTTTGGTTTTGATCATGAGCGCGTCTACGGCCGCGTTCTGGAAACTGGCTGCTACATCGCTTTGGCTTGCGCCGGTGTTCTTGCGCGTTTCGTATAGCACGGCCGTTTTCAGGCCGCTGTAGCTGAATTCGAGGGTATCGGTTTTCTCGAAGGCCCTGGGGAATCGGATCGCGTCGGGATCGCCGGTCTCCGCGCAGCGTTGGATGGATGGGCCTCCGGGGTAGGGCAATTCGAGAAGCCGAGCGACCTTGTCGAAGGACTCGCCTATGGCGTCGTCGCGGGTTGTGCCTAGGATGCAGTATTCGTACGGGGCAGAGCATTGGATGAGCTGGGTGTGACCTCCACTTACGATGAGCGCGAGGGCGGGAAACTCCGGTTGGCCACCGTCGTTGAGGAAAGGCGAGAAGATATGTCCCTCAATGTGGTGGACAGGAACAAGCGGCACGCGCCACGAGTACGCAAGGGCTTTCGCGAAGTTGACGCCTACGAGGAGCGAACCCATGAGCCCCGGTCCGTTCGTCACGGCGATGGCGTCGAGTTTTCCGTCGACCGAGCCCATCGCCTCTTGCGTGAGTTGCGAGATGACGCGCATATGTTGGCGCGACGCGATTTCGGGCACGACGCCGCCGAACTCGGCGTGGATCTCCACCTGAGAGGCAACCAAGTTGACGGCAACGCGCTGCCTATCCTCTACAACTGCGACCCCGGTTTCGTCGCAGGACGACTCGATACCCAGGACCCGGGTCACTGGATGAGTTCCGAGGCGTGGACGAGCCGGATGCCTTGTTCTTCGAGTTGCGGCAGACTCTCCTGCAAGACCGTCACGGTGTTGGGCCGGAAGTGGCAGATGGCGATAGCCTGCCCTTTCGCGCACGCGATGGACAGCACTTCGTCAAAGCGGCGCCGAATCAGGTCGACCCTTTTGTCATGTTCCAGAAAGAGGTCGCGCTCGGACGCCGGGACGCCGAAGGCCGCCGCCATATCGTAGGCCTTCGTGTCGACAACCGTCCGACTATCGATGAAGAAGAGATCGCGATTCTTAATGATATCGATGAACAAGGCCTTGGGTTTTCCGTCGGCGATAAATTTCGTTCCCTCATGGTTGTTGATGCCGACGGCGCCGGGCACTTGCGCGAGCGCCGCTTCGGTGAACCTCAGCATCTCGTCCTCAGCCATACCCGTTTTCAACTGTCCCTCATGGACTTTCGATTCATCTAGATTGTCCATCGGCATATGCAGCAAGATTTCGAAGTCTAATTCAGCGGCACGCTTGGCCGTCGCTTCGCCATGGGGAGTGTAGGGAAGAATGGCAAGCGTCAGCACTGGATCCATAGCGAGAAGCGCCTCGGCGATAGATGCGCTATGGCCGCCGTCGTCCACGAGAATCGCCAACTTTGGCGCGTCTGGCGGAAGGGGACTCGATATCTTCTTCTGGGGGATCTCGATATTCGCGTTCGCCACCTTCCATGGCTCCACGTCCAGAGGGGTGGGCGGTTCGAGGGGTTCGACAGCAACTGGGGCGGTGTCTTCCGGCTCCTTGGGCGCGGTCGGCGCGGGCGGACTCTGCTTCGGTTCGCGGATAGCCGATGGGGGCGGCGTCAACTCCGGGAGCTCGCACGGTTCCGATGTATGCAGGCGAAGTTCCGCAAAGGGATAGTTTCCAGTCGCAAAGCTAAGGCCGACCTTCTCGCCATCTTCGAGGAGATTGTCCACGAACACGTCTGGATTTTTGCTGCGGCCGATAACCTGGTTCAGACCTTCCAGGCTCACGGTAGAGGGTACATGCGCGTCGTACCTACGGGCATACCAGCGGGCCGTCCGGTCCTCCATAAGCAGCTTCTCCGAACGTTCTATCATGTCGGGTGGCACTTGGTTAGAGGTGAGAATGGCCATCAGCTCCGCGTCACGCTCCTCGGAGGCCATGTACAGGTCGAAGGGACGCAAGGTCACGAACTGCACGATGAGGTAGCCGGCAATCAGCGCTGCCACTGACAAGGCAAGGAAAGCCGCGCCGAGCCCAGTCCAAGAATGGGGCAGGTCCGAAGCCTGCTCTATTTCCTGTTCTTCGCTCATCAGAAGTCCACCCATTCCACATTGTCGACCGGTTGGGCCAGAAAGGCGTGGCCTACTTCGGAGAAACTGCGCGGCGAATCGCTCGCCAGGAACGTGTGACTCGCCTCTTGATCGCCATCCACCTCTTCGCCAAGGGCGGCCAGCGTTTCTCGCACGGCACGCGCCGTGGCCGCGGCGCTGTCCACCAGCGTTATATCGCCGCCAATCGTTTCGGCTATGGCGTCTCGTAGCAGTGGGTAGTGTGTACATCCGAGCACGAGGGTGTCAATCCCGGACCGTCGCAGCTCCGAGAGGTACTCGTCCGCGATAGCGCGCGGCACGGCACCACGTGTCCAGCCTTCTTCGGCCAACGGCACGAAGAGAGGGCACGCTTTTTCAAAGACTTCGATGGATGGATCAGCCGCGAGTATCGCTCTTTCGTATTCGCCGCTACGGATGGTGCCAACCGTACCGATGACTCCCACACGGCCGTTTCGAGTCTGCCCAGCGGCCTCTCGGGCGCCCGGTTCGACGACTCCCAACACGGGGATGTCGACTTGTTCGCGTAGCGGTTCCAGGGCGCAGGCCGAGGCCGTATTGCACGCTACGATCATGAGCTTCACACTCCGGTCGAGGAGAACCTTCGCGCAAGCCGAGGCATATCGGATGACAGTGGATGGCGATCTCGTTCCATAGGGAATCCGCGCCGTGTCGCCGAGGTACACTGTACTTTCGTTGGGGAGTTGCGCCCAGATCTCACGTACAACAGTCAGCCCCCCCACTCCGGAATCGAAAATGCCTATGGCCCCGCCGCGTGCATCAACCATTGACACGCAATCCCGGCGCCAAGGGGCGCCAGTCGGGTTTAGGCAACACGGGTTCGCTCAGGTCGATATGGACGGGAAACGATTCTCCGGGCGGCGATCCCTCGAACAGGAACCGAATTTTTCGCACGGCGGCCGCGTCCCGTCCCCGGATGGCGGACTGCGTGAGGGTAGTCACGATGCTCTTGACCATGAGCATCTCGGATGAAACGCCGGGAATGTGCCCCGCTTCGAGGTCGCGGGAGAAATCAACCGCCAGTTCGCCATATTCAAGCAGGTAGATGCCACGGATCTTTGTTCCGGGGGAAAGTGTCCGCACCGCCTCGGGCGTTTCCGGGCCGCCTATGAGGGCCTCCAGCGCGGTCCGGCAGTTCTCGAGGGTATGCTCTGGGTTGTACTTGACGCGGCGGGTTTCGCCGACTAAAGTTGAGCCGCTGACGTCGCCGAAATACACCTGGATGCCCCGGGTCTCTTGCCCCTCGACATCGACCACTTCTGGAATGTTCACGCGTTGCGCCTCTTGCAGGATCGTAAATTCCAGAGGATTCCGCCCTTTTTGAATCATCTCGTACACGAGCAAGGCCACGCTGAAAAGGAGGACCAGAGTCGCCATGCCCCAAAGTGCGAACAGCGCAGTTTTTACGACATTTGCCGGGGTCGCTTCACTCATGCGCGAATTCCCTTGTGGCGGTCGCGCCATCGAGGCTGTTTAGAACGCCTTGAGTACGCCAGCAAATCATCGAAGCAACTTGTCTGACGGTTCGAGGGGTGCCGATTCCCGGCTCGGCTCGTGTAGATATGCAGCGATACCTTCCGCGATGGCTGAAGCCAGCAGCTGGATATGCTCATCCGATTTCAGAAGACTTTCGTCGTCTGGATTCGTAATGCAGCCCACTTCGATATGCGCCCCGTACATCCCCACGCTCTCCAGCAACCTCATGGGCGCCTCGCCCGAAAAACGCGGCGAACTGCCAGTAGCCGTTTCGAGAGCGTCGGCGAGATGTTGGGCGATGATGGAGCTTTGATCGACCGCTACCACCCCCAGCCGGGCCCGGAGACGGGTTGCGGTTTGGCTTTGCGTACGCGTCCCGCGCTTATTCTTCGGCGGACCGTGGTATACCGCGAAGCCTCTGGCAAGCGGCGAAAATGAGCCTGCCGCGTGGATGCTTATCAGAATGCCGCCGGGGTGTTCGGAGGCGCGAAGAACGCGTTCCTTGCGCGTGAGGCCCAAATCGCCTTCGCGTGTGAGGATAACTTTCCGTTTCACGCGCGCGGCGAGCGCATCGCGAAGGGCCGACCCGACCGCGAGGGCAACATCTTTTTCCAGCAACCCGCCGCTGCCTTCGAGGCCCTTGTCAAAGCCGCCATGTCCCGGATCGACGATGATCGATTCGATCCAGCTCTGTGGCGATGGCTCGGGCTGGGCCGGACCGAGAGTTCGCCTCCGCCCAAGACGAGACCCGCCGGAATCCACGAACTCCGTTCGGCCTCCTCTAAATATGCTCACGGTCCGCCGCTCCTCGACCCCGCCGGACTGGGTCAAGGGCACTTGAAACACTTTCGCGAAAAAGTCGGTCACGTCTCGGACGGCGATTAGCACGTCGCTGCCCGCGCGCGAGACGGGATGCGCGAGCGAGACGGTCATGTTGGCGGCCCCGCTCTCGTCTCCGTAAGACACGCGTTCGTCCTCGTAGGCCACCCACGCGGTGATCCCCGGCAAATCGGCGCGCATCCGCATTTCGCGCATTTTGACGCTTCCGTCGAGGCCCTTGACCAAAGCGGGCAAAGAGACGTAATCGATCTTCCCCACTTGAACGGAGTCGAGTTGCAGACTGACGGAGCGCCCGTCGACATGGCCTGAGAACACAAATAGCTCGGACTCGGCGGCGCCCGCGAACACGAGCAAGGCCGCTGTCGTTGCAGCGATTCTTCTCGATAGCCGGAGATTCACTGGACGAACGCAACCTTTGGCCGCGCAGATTTCCTTGGATGTAGACTGCCTGGTGGACTCATCGCAAAATCTCCAAGGTCGTGACTCGTTGCCAATCGACGGCGTCGATCTCGATTCCTCCCGTCGATCTCGCCAGCGAAGGCACAAAAGCAACGAGGAGAAGAACAAACAGTACACAAAACGCGGAGAAGGCAAACAATCACGCGAATGCGCCTAACGCCTCTTGTCCTTGAAAGTCTGGCCCGCACTCCCATACTCGCCCACTTGCACGTTCTTCTTTTCGTTGTGCTTGATACCTTTTTGAGCGGCGGCCACTTCCTGATTGAGTTTGTCGAGGCAGCTTTGGCAGAGCTTCTTCGTCGCGCTGATGGCCACCCCCCACAGCGGCCGCATTTCACGGCTTCGCCCAAGTTGACTTGGGCGATTCGGCCCATGTCCATCATGCGCGTGACGCACGCCAGATCGATACCGCTCACTTCGAATAGTTGCTCCGCATGTAGGTTTGAGATTTCCCCTCTTTGCAAAGCGCGTGGAGTTGGCCCCGTTCGGTTG
>CAYNZS010000260.1:0-5895 GCA_964401695.1 uncultured Nitrospirales bacterium | reverse complement strand
CCGTGCGCGCATCGCACTGCATAATGATCCATCAGCTTAAATCACACCACTAGTTGCACGGGCATCCTGCCCGTGATTCATGGGCTGGAAGCCCATGCCACCTTGCTCCCGCGTTCCTATCCCAATTTCCCGCATAGCGGGGCCGAACTCACACCTACAACGTCCAACCCTCGCGGTTTTCCCGCCCGATGAGCAGGTTGGCCTCTGGAGAATTCGTGGTTCTCAGGTTCACCGGGTCCCACTCGAGTTTCTGACCAACGCGATAGGCAAGCGTTCCCAACAGCACCGTCTCCGTCAGCGGTCCGCCATAGTCGAAGCCGCACAGGTTCGGGTTTCCGTCGAAGGTGCGCCTGGCCGGATCGTCTGACTTGCATGTTGCAATCCACACGTCGTGCCAGCCGCCCGGAGCGATGGTCTGCGGCGGACGTTCGAGATCGGCAAACTTCTCCTTCGGAAAAAAGCTCGTGCCTTGTAAAATCGGCCGCAATCATGCCTTCGGAGCCGACGAACACGACGCCGTTATTCCAGTCAGGCGGGTGTAGTTCCTCGGGCAGGTCGGGCCGCGTGTTGCCGTCATACCACATGAGTTCGACCGGCGGCATGTCGCCTCGCGCGCCGAAAGTCCAGCGGGCGTTCAGCCAGTTGGGCGCCACTTCCTTGCCCACGGGACTCTGTCCTATCGCCTCGGCCGTCGGCGGGTACTTCAAGTCCAGCGCCCAGAACGGCAGGTCGAGAACGTGGCAGCCCATGTCGCCAAGCATCCCGCCGCCGAAATCCCACCATCCGCGCCAGTGGCGTGGATGGTAGGTCGAGTGGAAGGGGCGAACAGGCGCCGGGCCCAGCCAAAGATCCCAGTTCAGGCTCTTCGGCACGGGCTGTCCTGCCGGTTGCCGACCCCCGAATTCCGGGCCGCTGTCAAGCCTAGGGACTCTCGGCACGGGTTCCCATTCGTTATCCTGGAAGGCATGGACTTCTCTGACTTCCCCTATGACCCCGGCTCGAATCAGCTCGACAACGCGGTGGTAATTGTCGCTACCATGCGCGGCGGATCCCATTTGCGTGGCCAGCCCGGTCTTCTTGGCCAGTTCGGTCGCCATGCGGACTTCGTGGATGTTGTGGCCCAAGGGTTTTTCGCAGAAGACATGCTTGCCTATCTTCATCGCCATCACATTCGCGGGGATGTGCGTGTGGTTGGGCGTAGTCACCGCGACCGCATCGATGTTCTTCTCCTCCTTCTCAAGCATGACGCGGTAATCGGTGTATCTCTTCGCCTTGGGAAACATGTCGACCGCATTGACGCCACGGTCGAAGTCGACATCGCAAAGGAAGGCAATGTTCTCGCTCATGACAGCTCGAACGGTATTGAAGCCCATCCCGCCAACGCCGATACAGGCGATATTGAGCTTGTCGCTCGGCGCGGTTTCTCCGGAGGCGGCCAGCACATGCCGCGGAACAATCGTAAAGGCAGTCGCCGACGCCGCGGCGCCAAGGAAGCCGCGTCTTGTAATTGTTGACTGGGAATTCTTCTTCATCTTCATTTCCTTTATGTTTGCGATCCATTCGAGGCTAAGCCGGGGGAAGAGTCGTTCACCGAGGGTAAAAAGACTGTCGTCGAGTGCGAAATCCGCAATACGACAGACTACGAGCTTGCGCTTCCTCCGTACCCCTCCTCGTCACTCTCGGCAACTCCGATCTCTCTGCCGGGACACAGGCGGCATACGACCACGAGTTGCGAGAAACGGTCATTTCCCCGGGAGAAACGCTACGTTTCGAATTACTGTTCGAGACTCTCGGCGTGGGACTGGCGGAGATCCGCATCACCCATGGGCTCGATGCCATCATGTTTTCATCGACAATAATGGTGAATATTGCGTTTCCGAAGTCAGGCGCCGAAGAACGCTTTCAGACCAACCGGTTCCTCTTGGATGTCGAGGCCGGAGGTATCCACGTTGCCGACTTTCGAAGAGATTTTCCACCGCATACAAGTGCTGACGAGGAGATAGGGCAGTGAGACGCACCCGTACACATTCCCACACGGGAGCCTGGTAACGAGAGAGGATATTTTTGAGAGCCCCAATTCTTACACAGAAGCATCTCCGCGCCTCCGCGCCTCCGCGGTGAATATTCACATCTTCGTAGCACGAAGGATCAATAGGGCTACAGCATCACTTTCACGTCAATCGGCAGCGATTGCGGTTCGCCTTCGGTGAGATCCAGCGACTCGATCGTCAGCATGGCCCGGATGTCCGCCGCCGCCGGTCCGAGGGCCGCGATGGTTTCGGCGGAGCCTGTCACGTTTACTGATTTCGCTGGCGCTTTGATACTGACATTCGCGTCGGCCTTTGCTTTGCGGACAGCTTCGACGACCAATATCGCGGAGTCGTAGCTGTCCTCGTGCTCGGGTTCAGGGATGGCGCCAAGCTCTTCGAGCGATGGCCACGGCGAACGGTGGATGGATTCGGCCATGTTGCCGTCGCCGCTATAGGCCCATTGCCAGACTTCCTCGGTGATATAGGGCAGGTAAGGCGCGAACATGCGGACAAGCGCGCGGTGGAGCAGGCGCAACGTGCTCGCCGCGGAGAGGCGACCCTCGGACAGTTCCTCGTCGTAGGTTCGGGGTTTGGCCAACTCCAGATAGTTGTCGCAGAAGGTGCGCCAGAAAAATTCTTCGGTGAGCGACAGCGCCTGCGCGTAATCGAATTCGTCGAACGACGCTGTGGTCCGCCGGATGAGCGGACGCAGTTGCGCGACCACGGCCCGGTCGATCTCCTGCGTGATCTTCTTAGGGCCCAGAAGCGCGGAATCGATTTCCGCAAACCGCCCGATGGCGAATTTACTCGCGTTGAAAATCTTCGTGCAAAGGCGCTTGCCTACCTTAAAGACCTGTTCGTCGTAGGCCGTATCGACGCCCAGCCGTGCGCGCGCCGCCCAATAGCGAACGGAATCCGCGCCGAACTGGTCGATCAACGGCTCGGGCGTCACCACGTTCCCCTGCGACTTCGACATCTTCTTCCGGTCCGGATCCAGAATCCAGCCGCTGATCACCACATTCTTCCACGGTATCTCGCGCTCCTGTATATAGGCTTTCACGATGGTATAGAAGGCCCAGGTCCGGATAATCTCATGGCTTTGCGGGCGAATATCCATCGGGAAGAGTTTCTTGTGGCGCTCCATATCCAGAGGCCACTTGCTGGCGATTTGGGGAGTCAGAGAGCTTGTCGCCCAGGTATCCATCACATCGGGATCGCCCGCAAAACCGCCCGGTTGATCGCGTTGGTCTTCCGTGTAACCTGGGGCCACGCCGTCCAGCGGATCGACGGGGAGCGACGCTTCGAGTGGTAGAATCAGTTTGTCGTATTCCTTGTCTCCCGCCGCGTCGAGCTGGTACCAAACGGGGATAGGGACGCCGAAGTAGCGCTGGCGACTCATGCACCAATCCTGATTGAGCCCCTCGACCCAATCGGCGTACCGTCTGCCCATGAAATCGGGATGCCACTGAATCTTCTCGCCTTGCTTTAGCAGTTCTGCTTTCTTGTCCAGAATCCGGCCATACCACTGTCGCGTAGGGATGAGTTCTAGCGGTCGGTCGCCTTTTTCAAAGAATCGTACTTCGTGAGTGATTTCCTTGCTGGGTTGGGAGATGACGCCTTCTTCGGATTCGGCGACTTCAACTACGATCTTCTGAGCTTGCTTCACGTACTTGCCGATCACTTGCGCATAGACAGCGTTTGCACCGTATGGATTCTGGCTTTTGACAAGAGTTGTCCCGGCTTCGGTGTCGTCATCGCCGGAACCGGGATCGTTGGTGAATTCGAGTGGGAACATGCAGCCGTCCCGTCCCACTACCTGCCTCAGCGGCAGCCTGTGATCGCGCCACCACTCCACATCCGTCTGGTCGCCGAAAGTACAGCACATGACGATCCCCGTTCCCTTTTCGGGGTCCGCCTTCTCGTCGGCAATAATGGGGACGGGCACATGGAAAAGCGGCGTGACTGCCGCTTTTCCGATGAGATCCGTATAGCGCTCGTCTTCCGGGTGGACGAATACAGCGACACACGCGGGCAGCAATTCGGGGCGCGTCGTGGCGATGACGATCTTCCGGTCGCCGCCGTCCACGCCGAAGTTGAGATAGTGGAACGCGCCAGGCCGCTCCTTATCGACCACTTCCGCCTGCGCGATTGCTGTCTGAAAATCCACATCCCACATGACGGGGCGCTCGGCTTGATAGATCTCCTCCTTCTGCAGCATGTCAAGGAAACTCAGCTGGGAAGTCCGGCGGCAATGCGTGTCAATCGTTGCGTACTCTTCGTTCCAGTCATACGAAAGCCCGAGCCGCGTCCAAAGATGGCGAAAAGCCTCCTCGTCTTCCTTCGTGGCAATGTCGCACAGCTCGATGAAGTTCCCTCGGCTAATTGGCTGTGGTTTGCCCTTGCCACCACGCGTTGCCTCGAAGTCCGGGTCGTAGTGGAGATGGGGCTCGCACTTCACGTTGTACAGATTCTGAACACGGCGTTCCGTCGGCAAGCCGTTATCGTCCCAGCCGATGGGGAAGAAGATATTCTTACCGCGCATGCGCTGATAGCGGACGACAAAATCCTGGTGGGAGTAGCTGAACATGTGGCCCACATGCAGCGAGCCGCTTACAGTGGGCGGCGGCGTGTCGACCACGAAGGTTTCGTCGCGGCCGCACGTGGGGTCCCAAGAATATACATCCGAGTTCTCCCAAGCGTCCTTCCAGCGCGCCTCGACCTCGCCCATTTCTAACTTCTTCGGCAGTTCCATCAAAAAACACTTGCTCCCAGGGAAGGCCAGTGGGCGGGCATTCCCTCTTAGTTATTGCTTCATGGAAATATGCGCAGGATTACGGCGCGGGGGAACGGGAGTATAGCAAAAGACGAGTGCGCGGTCGAAACAGCGCGTGCCGGTTCCAGCGATTGCCCCCTGAAGATGGCACCGACAGAAGTCTCCTATCTTGTCTTCGCGAAGACGCACGACGAATCTACTTCAGTCGGTATGCGGCTTCTGGCGAGGATTGGGATTTAGGACACACAGGCGCGGAGTACGTGAAGTAGTGAGTAGATTGACGTGGTCGCCCGAGGCTCCCTGTTAAGGACCCGTTCTTTGCAGCCCCCCATAAAGCCTTATTCCTGAATACTTTATCGAATTTCAAATCTGACTGGTGGCACGGGCATCCTTCCCGTGATCCATGGGCTGGAAACCCATGCCACCTTGCCCCCGCGTTCTCTTCCCGATTTCCCGCGAAGCGGATTCTGACCCGCAATGACAATACGGCCAGTTTTTGTTTCATGCCGATCAGCGCTTGAAGCCTGCCACTCGCCGTGTCATCATTCCTCCTTTTGCGGCCGATTAACTCCGGGATTCCTCAAGCAATGCGTAGCGATTTTGAGCACTGGCATCCGATTAAAGTTCGTTGGCGGGACATGGACACTCAGAACCATGTCAACAACGTAACGTACTTCACGTATCTCGAAATCGCCAGAATGGAGTTCTTGCGCGGCCTCGGCCTGTTCGAGTTGAAGGAGCCTGGCAAGTTCGGCCCGGCTGTTGTGACGCAGACCTGCAATTACAAATCGCAGGCCACCTATCCCTCGGAAATCGAAGTAGGGATTCGCCCAGGGAAAGTGACGGAACGAAGTTTCTCGGTGCTCTACGAAGTCTACCTCAAGGACACGGACAAACTGCTCGTCGATGGGCACACCGTCATGACCTGGGTGGATTTCGTCAAGGAGAAGGCCATTTCCATTCCGAAAGAATTGCGCGAACGGATTCTGGAAATGGGCAGCGTCGAGTGAGCCAAACACGGCGCGGCACACGTCTTGTGTCATCCTGAACGAAGTGAAGGATCTCGATACGCCAGAAGCCCAATGAAATGAA
>CAYNZS010000259.1:0-5936 GCA_964401695.1 uncultured Nitrospirales bacterium | reverse complement strand
CCCCTTCGAGGGGGAGGACGTCAATTCGCGATCACGCGCGTGGGAAGTCCTCCGATGATCTCGGTGCTTTCTTTCACGATCCCATCCACGAGTTCCTGAACGAGGGGCAAGCTATCGATCCGCTGCGCACATTCGCCGCCGGCGAACATGGAGTTCTCCGCGTCCCCTCGGAATGCGGCCTCGAAGCCAGCGCTCTCATTCTGCATGAGCTGCTTAGCCCCTTCGCTTTCGCTGTCGTCTGGCCTGCCGAGGAAGACGCCAGGGGACAGCTTTAAGGTTTCCTCCTGGTGCTTGAGGGTCTTCGGCGTCTTGATCCAACGGGCCGGCCCAACGAACCCGCGCGCGACCAACGTTCCGCGGTCGCCGGCTTTGACGATGCCTTCCTTCCACACCGGGGCAAAATCGCTCTCGGCTGTGGCCAGGAAGCGCGTTCCCATCTGGACGCCCGACGCACCTAACGCTAGAGCCGCCGCGAGCGTCTTGCCGTCACAGAACCCGCCCGCGCCCACGACCGGTATGCCGGAGCCTGCGAGGGCCTCGACTACCGCCGGCAATAGGATCATGGAATGGATGGGTTCCCAGTGGGTGTGCATGCCTCCTTCGTGGCCCGAGGCAACGACGACGTCGACGCCGGCCTTCTTGCATCTCAGAGCGGTCTTGACGGAGGGCACGATATGGATCCATTTGAAGCCGGCGCCCTTGATCTTGTCGCCCCACCCTGACGGATCACCTGCCGAAGTGAAGATCACCCGAAAGCGATCCTTCATGTCGGGGTCTTCGTCTCTGGCTTTGATGGCGTTGCTGATGATGAAGTCGGCAAAATCGAGTTGTTCCGCCGAAACCATCACGTTGATGCCGAAGATGCCGCCAGAGCCCTTGGATTTGTCACAGGTTTGCTTGAGCGTCTTTGCCAGGACGGTCGCCTTGTCATCCTCGAGGCTTGCGCCGCCCGTCTTGACGAAATACTTGTAGACGTTCCCCGGATTTTTTTCGTCGCCGTCCAGACCACTTGTGGAAATTAGGCCGAGAACTCCAGCATTGGTGGTAGCGATGCTCAACTGATTATTGCTAAAAGGTCCCATGCCCGCTTGGATGATCGGGTGTTTGATTCCGAGTAGGTCGGTGAGTGCTGTCTTGAGCATTGTCGTCTCCATTCTTTCCTTGGTTGGTCGAAGTTGGCCCGCTGAGGGCATCCATATATACGCCGTGACGCATCTTCTTGGCAGCTTTGGCCTCTATACTTTGTTTACAGGCCAGGTACTGAATGAATCCCCCCAGCGCACGATGGGTTTCGCCCTAGTTGTACTCCCTTGGGCAGCTTCCAGTCAAGACGTTGCCGTCATAGAGTCGCGGTAGGCTCGATTGACTGATCCGGGAGGTCAGACTACAATCGTGAAAAGGCTGCGATCGGGGGATATATGGGAATACGAGCATCGGTAATTGATCTATCTTTACGTTTACGAGGAGGGTTTTCGGGTTGCGGAGAATAGAGAATGCCTTTATCGATTCGGCTGTTGACAATCGTCGGCGTGTTGTTTGCTCTGGACGCGGCGGCGCTTCCCCGGGCGTCGCACGAGTCTTGGTGGCGGAACTATTGGGAGAAGTCCTCGGTGTCAGTTCCCAATGCAGTTGTGGAACGGCAATGGTATTTGGACACGTACAAGTTTGGGGCCGCGAGCCGGCATGGTTCTCCGCCGATTACCTTGCAAGGTCCTTGGACCGCCGACAATGGCAGGTTGCCGCCGTGGAAGGGTGACTATCACCATGCTCTGAACACGAAGCTGAGCTACTGGCCCTGTTACAGTGAAAACCGGTCGGAGGAGGGGCTGAACTTCCTCGAGTTGCTGTGGGATACGCGCGATAACTGCCGGGATTGGACGCGACGCTTTTTTGGCCTGCCCGGCCTGAATGTACCGATGACGACGGATCTGGAGAATAGTCAGATTGGGGGCTGGCGGCAGTATACGCATTCGACCACGACGGGGGCTTGGCTGTCGCATCATTTTTATCACATTGGAAGTACTCGGGGGATGGGGAGTTTCTGAAGACGCGCGCTTACCCGTATCTACGCGAATGCGCGGTGTTCGTCGAGGCGGTCACAGAGGAGCACGACGCGGCGGGGCTTCGGGCTCTACCGCTGAGTTCTTCCCCCGAAATGAATAACAAACGGCCGGACGCGTGGTTTCCCTCGATTACCAACTATGACTTGGCGCTGATTCGGTGGCTGATGACGGCGACGAGCGAGTTGGCCGAGGCCTGTGGCGAGGCCGGAGACGCTGCGCATTGGCGAGGCCTTCTGCGTGAGTTTTCGTCGCTCAGCGTTGGGGCGGATGGGGGTTTGCTGGTAACCAGAGGGTATCCGCTCAATTACTCGCACCGGCATTTCTCGCATCTGATGGCAATTCATCCGCTTGGTTTGGTCGATGTGTCGCAAGGCCCCGGCGCCTTGAGGATCGTCAGGGCCTCGTTGCGCGGACTGGCGGACAAGGGCACCGATTCCTGGAATGGGTACAGTTTCGCGTGGCTGTCGAGCATGGCGGCGCGCGCGCGACGGCGGGAAGGCGGCGAACGCGTTCGAGATCTTCGCGTCGGCTTTCACGTTGCGCAACAGCTTTCACTGCATCGGCGATCAGTCGGGCAAGGGCTACAGTAAGAACACGCGCAGGCCATTTACGTTGGAGGCCAATTTCGCGGCGGCGGCGGGCTTGCAGGAGATGCTCTTACAGAGCCACACTGGCATCATCGAAGTGTTTCCCGCCATTCCTAGCGACTGGGATGACTGTTCTTTCACGACGCTCCGCGCGCAAGGGGCCTTTCTGGTGTCGGCCACGCGCGTGGCAGGCGTGACCAGGCGGGTCGAGATCGTTTCCGAAGCCGGTGGGACGTGCCGACTGCGTTCGCCGTTCAGCGGAAAGTTGCTCGAGTTCCCAATGGAGCCCGGACAGAAATTGGAATTGACCGCTGATCCTTGAGATTCCGCAAGCTCGGCAGATTAATTTCGACCAAAGCCCATAATTCTCGCGCGACCATAGTTCACCATGCTCCAATGAGGCATTGAGCGCGCACAGGGCCCCGAGGAGATGGTCGGACCAGTGAAACCCGAAAGTCTCCCGCCAGTGCCATGCCGCATCGCCCTGCGTGGTCGGGTCGTCTTCCTTCCAATGTGCCAAGCCTTCTTTCAGGTTGCGGTGTATGTCAGTGAGATCATCAGAGAGTAGTGAGATGCACGACGGCTCAGGGTCGTTTGCATCGCGAGGAGCGACTAGATGCCAGTATGTATTATGCCGATCAAGCTCTTCTTGCGGACGTGAATGGATCTCCTCGTGTTGTCTGTACAAAACACAACTGGGCACATCTTCATCTGAATCTTCCTCCCAAGTCAGGGAGAGGGCCTGGAGGTACAACAGTGGGAGAGGCTCTTGGAGCGCACGGAGAAAAGGCAAGAGTTCCGAGATCCCCTCCCCCTCAACCAACGCGCAGTATCGGATGGCGGATTGACGAAAAGTGTGTACACATTCTGGTGTCATTCTAGTTCACGCTACGCTTCCGCGGACAACGCGCTGCCTAAACCGGTATTTTCGCTATTGCAGAAGATCGCGTTTGGTGGAGGTGGTTTCCCATTAGCGGAATATGCTCGCGTTGCCCTCGTTTTCCTGCGCTTCGCCGGGCGTGCTTCGGCCCCGAGCGACGTACTGTTGCAGCAGGGCCGTCATGCTCTCTACGACCTCGGGATACTTGTCCTGGAGATTGGTAGTTTCCGCGATGTCGGCGCTTAGGTCGTAGAGTTGGACGGGCGGGAGGCCCTTGGCGTTCTCGGCGCCGGGCTTGGGGTTGCTCCAGCCTCCGGAGCCGCGGCACAGTTCCAGTTTCCACTTGCCCTGACGAATGGAAAAGGCCCCCTGGATGGAATGGTGCACGGTCGCTTCGCGCAGGGGTTCGGACAGGCGCTTTCCATCGAGCGCAGGCAGAATGCTCACACTGTCTTCTCCGGCGTCGTCAGGCAGCGTGGCGCCGACGATGCCGGCTACGGTCGCTATCAGGTCGGTCAAGCATATGGTCTCGTTGCTGGAGGAACCGGGCTTGACCCGTCCGGGCCAGCGCGCGATGAAGGGGATGCGGTGGCCCCCTTCGAAGATGTCGGCCTTGTGGCCCCGGAATATGTAGCTGGGGTCATGGCCGAATTGGGCCAGCTCGGCAAAATCGGCGCCAGGGGTCGCGCCGTTGTCGCTGGTCACGATGATGAGGGTGTTGTTTTTCAGGCAGTTTCTTCTCAGGGCATCCATGACCTGGCCCACCGTCCAGTCGACCTCCATGACGAAATCACCCCATTCGTTCATGCCACTTTTGCCCTGGAATTGTTTGGATGGCAGGATGGGTTTGTGCGGGGCTGTCAACGGAAAGTATACGAAAAAGGGCTTATCCGTGGACTGGGCATCGATGTATCTCCCCGCCTTTTCGGTCAACGTGGCCATGACCTCGATATGCTTGAAATCGGGGGCGATGGGGCCTTTGCGCCAGAATCTCTTGCCGCCGGAACCCTTGATTTCCGTGTCCGGCACCGCGGTTACCCTGTCGTTCTCGACGTACACATAGGGCGCCATGTCCAATGATGCAGGGATGCCGAAGAAATGGTCGAAGCCACGCGTCGTGGGTCCGTGTTCAATGGACTTGGAGTAGTCGACCGCGCCGAACTCCTGATCCCAATTCTCCGGGTTCGCGTTGTCCCGAGAAAGCTGCCATTCCCAGCCGAGATGCCATTTTCCGAAACACGCCGTGTTGTAGCCCTGCGCCTTCAACAGCGAGGCTACGGTCATTCGGTCGACTGGGATGAGCGGCTTGGAATAACCTCCCAGTACCCCACTCTTCATTCGGGTTCTCCAGCAGTATCGGCCAGTCAGAATGCCATACCTTGTCGGTGTGCAGACCGCCGAACCCGAATGGGCGTCCGTGAAGATCATGCCTTCGTTTGCCAGGCGGTCCATGTTAGGGGTTGGGATCTTCGAGTCCTTGTTCAAGGCCGCTACGTCGCCATAGCCCATATCGTCGGCGAGGATGAACACAATGTTGGGTTTCGATGGCGATGCCTTCGCGGGCAGCGCGCAGAAAACGGTCATTGCTACTGTTACGGAGACGGATATCGTGGAGAAGCCCGCGACTCTAAGAGAACAGCGTCTCTTCATATAGAATTGCCCTTCTTGGCTCTGCACTGGAATCTGTGCGGGAAAAGTTGAGTAACGTGTGTCTACCCGTATATCTCCGGGAGGCTTGGCGGCACGGAGGAAAGCGCGTGTCGGCAGAGAGTGTTGCACGAAGGGCGTTGGGAATCAAGGGGGATGTTATCGGAGCGTCTCGGCATTCTTACGGATTACTTCCTTGACGGCTCAACGCCCCGTGCCACGGGTAGATTGTGAAAGAAACACGGCTCAGGTTTAGCCCGGATTTCTCACCGGTTTTCGTAGCGAGACGGTGGAGAAGGTTGCTATGTCGAGACTTGTTCGACGCCTTTCGGGCGACAGCGTGGCGGGTCACGTCGAGGTCGAAAGGCGAGAGAAGACTTCCGGCACAAGTCGACCGCCGGGGCGGCGGTCCCACATTCGTGCTTTTGAACAACAAGAAGCTATGAGACTACATGTGTTTCTTGGAAGATTGCGGGGAATTGTGGAAAGTCGACCCTCCCCCAGCCCGTCCCTAAAGGGGCCTTCCAAAAAGTACAGGAACCCAAGAACCGGCGGCGCGAGGAAAAATTCGGCGCCCGAGAATGGACCACATTGAACGATCTCTGCTTCAGGTGACAAAAAGTTCAATTGAAAACCTGCCTCGGCGCACCCGGTAGGACTTTTTGGAAGGCCCCTAAACCAGGGAGGGGGTTAGTTTTGTTATCCTGAACCCGGATTTCCCATTTGGAAGAGTCATCTTCAGATCCGCCGGCATCGTTT
>CAYNZS010000258.1:0-5979 GCA_964401695.1 uncultured Nitrospirales bacterium | reverse complement strand
GGGCTAACAACCATGCGAATAAACAGGCTGCGTAACCGCAAAACTCTAGACTAGGCGTATGGGAATGATGCGATAGGGCGGCCCGCTGTGGATCCGCGCTGTTTGGCGGGGGTTTGGATAACGGCGCTGTTGCGGGGCGTTACCCCGCCGGTGATGGTCGCGCGGCTGTGCGAGGAGGATATTGAGTTTCGCTGGTTGCTGGGCAATGCGCCAAGAGCACGTTGTGCGATTTTCGCAAGCGCCATGTAGAGGCGTTGGCCGCATTGTCCACTCGAGTGCTGGCGGCCTTGGCCCGCAGCGAACAGCTCCCGGGCCGCGAATTGGTCTTGGATGGCACTATCGTGAACGCGGCCTCGTCGTGCCAGTCCAGTCTAACGCGGAAAGGATTGGAGCAGAAGGTGGAACGCCTCCAGGACGTGATTACGGAGAAGTTGTCGGACCCCGAGTAGCCGCACGATGAGATAGGGCATCTCGAAGCCCGCGTCGAGAAACTTGGCGACGCGTTGGCGCAGATGGGCTTGACGGAAAGGAATCGCGCATCACGGTGACGGACGCACAGGGCGGGGCGATTATCCATGTGGACGTGGTGGCGCAAGGCAGCGACCAGGGCCAACTGGGCCCCAAAATAGAACAGGCCATCGGGACCTTGGACCGCGTCGCCGAGCAAACCGAAATCGCGCCGGGTCCGGTAGAATCCGTTGCGGCCGATGGCGCCTACCACGACACCAAAGACTTGGCGGAGCTTGAGGCCCCAAACATCCAGCCCGCGGTGTCCAGCGGACAAGCCAATCGCAAGGCCCCGGGGCAAGACCCGGCCCATCAGGCATCGCCAGCGCTCACGTCAGCTTGTTCATCAATACAGGCTCCGACATGGAGAGCTTCTCCGCCCAGACCGACGCTAACGGTCGATTCTATTTTCCGACCTGACCGGAGGCACAGTAAGCCTAATGGGGAACGTCTCGGATAATGCCAATATGCAGAGCGTCAGTTTTGAACTCGCGGAGAACACGGTCGCCCAACGCGACATTGATCTGTCCGGCGGCTCAACCATTATTGAGGAAATCGACGGCGTTCCGTCCGGCGCCGTGCAGACCGTCGTGCACGCGCTACGGGGCGAATTGGAGATCCCCGGGCTATCGACGGAGTTTTTTCAGGACATTCAGACGCTTCTAGCGAGCGCCACGCTCGTCACCGGGGATACAACAGAACTTGGTGGCCTCAAGCCCGGAACCACACTCTTGTAGGCATGGCCATGGATCCAAACACCGCCGCGGGTGGCCAAGATCCCCTCGCGAGCGCAAGCGTCGCCTCCACCGTCATAACCATGAAGCGAGAGGGCCAAGAACTCACTGTCCAACTGAGTTTCTAGAGGTCTGGCCCGGACTTCCTGGCTTGAGCGCAGCTGTTTTAGGATGCCCTCCCCTGCATTCCCACCTTTATGTATCATTCCAAGCTAGTGGACCGATTCGCAGTTGGCGACCATTATCTGTTTGGGAAAGCCAACTCCCTTCACGTCATCCTGAACGAAGTGAAGGATCTTGATACGCCAGAAGCCCAATGAAATCGAGATGCTTCGCTTCGCTCAGCATGACGGGTAAGATGGAAACAGACGCGAACGGAGCGCAACATCCCCCTTGCTCACCTGACAGCTTTTGGTGAATCGGTGCTGGGAGGCTCGGACCGGTCGCTCCGAACCTCTTCAACAGCAGCCTTGAGTTCCTTGAAGTGCACTCGCTCAAACCAGGCCCGCCTGATCTTGCCGCGCCTGTCAAACAGGAAGGTAGCGGGCAACTCGGCGGACCAGTCAACATCGAGGGCCTCGACGAGCTCCTCAGGCGCCGAGGGATAGAGCATACGAACGGGGAACGGTATCTTCTTCTTGGCGATAAAGGGCTCAACAGTGTCCTCGATTGTTGACTTATCGTCGGCGGTTACGCTGAGAAACGCGACGTCGTCCTTGCCCTTGCAGTAGTCCGAGTAGAACTTGGCCAGATCCGGCAATTCCGCTACGCAGGGCGGGCACCACGTGGCCCAGAAATTGACGACGAGGGTCTTACCCCGCTGGCCGGCAATTGTGGACATCAGTTCGGAGTTGTTGACGATCTTAATAGGGAGCGGGCGTGGTGGTGTCTGTGCCTCTTTGGGAGACTTCGTTTGCTCCGCCGGCGGCCGGGAGTCGGGCTCGTCGCTGTGGGCGCTGGCGAGTGCCAGCATCCCCAAGACAACGAGCACGCCGTTTAATAATGTCCGTCTCATGAGAGCAATATCCGATCCGCAAATCCGGCGAAGGAAGACATGGCTGGCCGCGGTGTTTCGGTACGGGTATCCCCTTACTCAGGAGCTCTTCTTGGGTATACGCTTGATGGTGCATCCCCACGCCATCACATTCGGTACGGACACCTTCTCCCCGGCCAGGACACTGTCGAGAGCGTCTGCCAGATGATTTGTATCGCCGTCGACTTCGGGCTGTTTCCGGTTATCGACCGCGCCGTGGTAGGCGACTTTCCCCAATCCATCCACGACGTAGACCTCAGGCGTCTTCTTCGCCTGTACTCGGTCGGCGTAAACGTTCTCAGGGTCTTTGACGCGGGGATAGCTCAGGTTTTTCTTCGCGCTGTAGGCCTTGATCTGTTCCGCATCGGTGTTGTTCCCAGAGTCAATTCCGATGAAGACCACACCTTTGGCCGTGAACTCCTTCGCTATACCGGACAACAACGGATCCGCGCCGCGGGACCACGGGCATTCGTGGGAAACGAAAGCCACGACGACGACCTTGTCTTTGTGTGCGCTCAGGCTGTGCGCCTTTCCGTCGAGGTCTTTCAATTTGAAATCGGGCATAGTATCGCCGATCGATACGGCCTTGTCTTTGGTCTCGCTGGCCCATCCCGAGGTGGCTGCGGCCGCCAGAACGCACATTGCCGCCGCACCCGTAAACATGACACCCGAGACTCTTGTTCGCAGATCGAAGAAACGTTTGTTCATAGTTCATCTCCTTGCGTTTCACGCGGCGTTTGGTACCGTCAACTCCACTGGCGGGCCTCTAATGAACACAGGGCCGAACCGGCCTTGTTCCATTGACTTCCTCGCCTTACAGTGGCTGACTCGCTCGGAAATGACGCAACGTGTGCCCGCGACCACCACAGGCAAGCATCTGTCTATTGTGGACGCAATCGGCGACGATTTCAAGACCGATTTTGCCGTCACTCTGGACTCAAGCTCTAACCCGGTGTTCTGTGCGATTGAGTACGGCTGTGCTTGCCAGAACTCGTGCCTTGAACGTGGCTACCGAAGCGACTACATATCGGGATGGAGTGTCACCAGTGGTTTGAATGGGCCGAAGGACTCGTTCATGGTCCAGGCCATTGCCCGCAGCAGAATGATCCGGAAGAGGGGATCGTTGAACGTGAAGAAGTTGTGGCCCAGAATGGTGCCAAAGACTTTGCCCTGGCCGACCTCTTTCGTCCACATGATCGGCCACTCCTCGCCGTCCAGATCATCGAGGCCGCCCTCCGGCGGCTTCCACGCCCCCTGGCCGGCTGTTGACGGAGCGGCCGGCGACGTTCCCATGATAGCCGTTTTCGCCTGGTCTCCGGCCAGAGGCCAATAGAGTTCGTCCGTAAACTTGAATTCGTCGGGAAAGTCCTTGAGGATGGGCGAGTCGCGGCCGGCGGATGTAAGCGTAACCGGCCAGTCCAACACACCGGCCGTGGTGTTCGGGATCGACGGGTCTTTGTGTCCCCAAGCCAGGCCGATTCGCTTTGCCAATTCCACGCCCGTGCCTTGTTGCAGGGCCATGTGCAGGAATACTAACCCGCCCCCACGATTTTGATAGGCATCGATAATATCGTAATCCCAAGTGTTTCGCAGGTCCTCTTCATGCTTGATTTTGTCACGAAACCCGTGGGCCCCGTCATGGCAGGGCCACATGTAAAACACGACCAAGTCGGCCTTGTCCCAGAGCTCTTTCTTGGGGAAATAGTAGCAAGGAGTCACCGTGACGCGCGGGACGTGCGGCAGAAGGTCATAGGCATATCGATCCATGACCCATGCGTATTCGTGGGTTTGTTTGGGGTGAAACTTGTCGATACCCCAGACCCAAACAATATTCAGGTCCCGCGAAGGCTCGCGCTGTTCGATGGGCCCCACGATGCGGGCGATCTCCGCGAGATCGCGTTCCACTGGCCTTTGCCACCCGAGGTATGGGATATCCATCTCTTCTCCTTTCAAGCTGCCGCATGGCGCGGATCGGTTTGCGTGTCGGGTAGACGCCAGATTCTCAACCAGAAACTCGTTACAAACCCACCAGCGGCCGATGTCGGCGCCAGGTGGATTCAAGACAAGGCGCACGAGTCGTTCATCGTGAACTTCGCTCAGTTAATCATAAATGGGTCGGTATTTCAAACGGGGGGCATAGCAGATTGTGGTCCACTCGCGTGAGCGGATCGGGAATGCGCAGCCTGGTGAAATACGATCAGCTGAACGCGCGTACGCGGGAGTACACCGTATCCTGGTCTCCGTTACCCAAGACATCGACGTTCACCTAACTCCCTCCGGTTCAGCAGCTTCATTACGCGAAAGTTCTAGTTATTGATCCATGCTGTTTCCATCTTACCCGTCATGCTGAGCGAAGCGAAGTATCTCTCCATTTCACTGGGCTTCTGGCGTGTCGAGACCCTTCACTTCGTTCAGGAAGACAGAAGACGTGCGCGATGTCCGAGGGATGAAAATCCCCTTTGAAGGGGGATCAAGGGGGTGGTCGCGTTCCGCTTCTTCTTGGCCTCTTTGGTCTCAGACTTCCATCTTCCAGTTTCCCGCGCAGCCGGAGAAGGCGAAATTAGAAACGCCAATTTGGGTTCCGGCTATGCTGGTTCAGGAGCCAAGCGTGCTAGCGTTCGAGATGGAGCGTTACCAGCGGTTTGAATGGGTCGAAGGGCTCGTCCATGGTCCAAGCCATGGCCCGCAGTAAAATGATCCGGAAGATGGGGTCGTTGAAGGTGAAGAAGTTATGGCCCAGAACCGTGCCGAAGACTTTGCCCTTGCCCACCTCTGTCGTCCACATGACCGGCCACGCCTTGCCGTCCAGTTCTTCAAGGCTGTCCGGCGGCCGCGATGACCCTCTGCCCCCAGGAAAGGACGGCGATGTCACTAGCGTAGTGACTTTCGCCTGGTCTCCGACCAAAGGCCAATAGAGTTCGTCCTCAAATTTGAATTCTTTCGGAAGATCCTTGAAGATGGGCGAGTTGCGCCCGGCGGGCGTAACAGACACCGGCCAAGCCAATACGCCAGCATAGGTGGTAGGGATCGCCGGGTCCCGGTGCCCCCAAGCCAGTCCAATTCGCTTCGCCAATTCTACGCCGGTGCCCTCCTGCAGGGCCATGTGCAGGAAGAGCAATCCACCGCCGCGTTTCTGATAGGCGTCAATAATATCGTAATCCCAGGTGTCTCGCCGGTCCCCTTCATGCTTGGCGCTGTCACTAAACCCTCCTGCCCCATCATGAGTGGGCCACATATAGAACACGACCAGGTCGGCTTTATCCCATAGCTCTTTCTTCGGGAAGAAATACGAAGGAGTCACTGTGACACGCGGGACGTTAGGCAGAAGATCGTAGACATAGCGATCCATGACCCAGGCGTATTCGTGGGTTTGTTTAGGGTGAAATTTGTCGAGGCCCCAGACCCAGACAATGTTCAGGTCTCGGGAAGGCTCGCGCTGCTCGACCGGTCCCACGATGCGTACGATTTCCGCGGGATCGCGTTCTACGGGCCTTTGCCGCCCGAGGTATTGGGCGCTGGCTTGGCTCATTGCGAACAGGGCCAGGGACACGACCAGAAACCTTCGACTCATCGTACGAAAAGTAGACATCTGTCCTCCCTCCGAGTTGTCGGGTATCCTCTCCTGCGCGTGGTCAATTGGGCGCAGCCGGACTACAGTTCCCAGCCTTTGCGGTTCTGGCGCTGGATGAGCAGATTCGCCTCCGG
>CAYNZS010000257.1:0-5983 GCA_964401695.1 uncultured Nitrospirales bacterium | reverse complement strand
GATACCCTCTACAATGAGAACTTAAACGCCGAAGCAAGAGCCTCGGCATAACCCCGTGGGCGATCCACTCAACAATCGCGATTTAGTGTACAAGGGATGGGGTCCACCTCATCCTTCACTTCGTTCAGAATGACAGAAAACGTACACTTTGCCTTGCTTTCAAAGGTTGCACCAATTGTAAGTCAATACACTAGTAGGGGCTCCAGCAGGGCTTCCGCGGGGGCGTTGGCGAGGAGGAGCACCTGCCGGGAACCGACCGAGGCTTCGGCTAGGACTTGGTACTTGTTCAGTACGGGCGCGACGGGGAGGAGCCAGCGGAAGTCTTCGTCTTTGATGTAGATGATTGATGGCTGGCCGGCTTGTGATTCGGCGGAAAGCGCGTCCAACGCGTGTGTGAGGCCAGTTCGCGCGGCGTCGAGGAGCTCTTGGGGATAGTCTAGCTGTTGCGAGGCTTCTCGAACGGCGGTGTGCAGGGCGTCTAGTTCGTCGCTCGTGATGGCGGCGAGCGAAGCGACGGGAATCTCTTCGGTGGCGTCGGTAATCGCTTTACGAAAGGTGACTTGGAGTTCGGCCACGCTTGTCTCTTCGTAGCCGCTGGGCAGGTCGAGCGGTACGAGCTCGGTCAGGAGCGGAATGTGGAAGCGATGCGAATAGAATACATATTCTTCTCGGGAGAAGCCGACGGAGTAGAGGTTGAAGGGAGTCCCTTGGGCGTGGAGCTGCGCGACGGGCTCGCAGAATTCGCGCGCGGATTTGTAGGGGTTTATCGCGGGAAGAACGATGAACGAGGTCGCGATGTAGAGGGTTGCTATTTGGAGGGCGATGGTTCTGTGGAGGGAGGCGCTGGTGTTCCTGATGAGTCCGTAGACTGTGTAGGCGCCGAAGCAAGTGGCAACGGCGCTGAGCCCGGCGAGCGTACCGGACTGGGGGGGGCGGTATTCGGTGAAGCGCAGTACGATGGGCGCGCCCGCGAGAATGAAGAGAAACGCCGTCCAGGCCATGGCGGTGCGTTTGCGCCATGTGGCGGGTTCTCGGCCCGCGAGATCTAGTATGCTCCGTGCGATGAGTATGGCGAGGGCTGGGTAGATGGGTAAGAGATACAGTGCGCGTTTGCCTATGCTGATGCTGAAGAACAGGAGCGCGGGCACGGACCAGGCCAAGAGGAGCCGCATGGCCGCGTCTTTGTGCCGCCTGCGCCACACGTAGAGGATGGCGTATGGGATGAACAGCGTCCAGGGCATCAGGTCCAGGGGCAACGCTTCGACGAGGTAGTACCACGGCGGCTTGGCGTGGCTGACGCCGAGGAGGAAACGTCCGATGGTTTGGCGAAAGAGGTTGCCGCCGATATCCAACTGAACCGCCGCTTCTGTCTCGGCGCCCACGGACATGCGGGCGGGTACGAGCCATAGCGCGATGAAGACGGCGACGAAGGCGAGTCCGATAGGCCAGCGGGTCTTTTTTCGGTTTTCGCCGTCGCGCCAGTAGAACGTGGCCACAAGGAGGGCCGGAAAGACGATCGCGGGCGGGCCCTTCGCGTAGACGCCAAGGCCGATAGCGAGATAGAAGAAGAGGAGGAACAGTGTGCGGCGGCTGTTGTGCCATTTCCAGAACATGAGGAGCGCGAAAGTCATGCAGGCGGTGAGGAGCATGTCGATTTGTACGGTGCGCGCTTCCCACCAGAAGCGGGTGAATGTGGCGAGGATGATGGCAGACCACAGGGCGGTCTGGCGGTCGTAGAGGTCGGAAGCGAGAAGGTACACGCAGACTAGGACGGTGAGCGCTGCTAGGACCGATGGGATTCTCGCGCTTGTCTCGGTGACGTCGCCGGAAATGATCGATGCGGCGGCAATGGCCCAAAAGAAGAGGGGCGGTTTCTCGCGGTAGGGCTGACCGTTTACGTGGGGCGCGAGAAGATTTCCCGAATCGAGCATCTTGCGGGAAACCTCGGCGTAACGCGGTTCGTCGGCCGGCCACAAGTCGTAGCCACCGATGTTGGCGGAGAAGAGGATTCCCGCGAACAAGAAGAGCGTTACGATTTGGATGCGCGGTTTCGCCATGCTTCTCGGACCCCTCAGGCTGCGCAGGCGATCAATTCTTAGCACCAATCACCCTTTGACCGCGAGCGTGTTTGCTTTTTCGGAATGCATGTAGATGAACCAAAGATTTCGGCAATAGATAACGATGCTGGCCGCCATGCCCATCGCAAAGACCCATTCGTTTCGATGGACGAATACGGCACATTGGAGGGCGGCGGCGACGACGCTAAGTTGCCAGAAACTCGTGGGGATGACGCTCTCACGTTTGCGCTCGGTGGCGATCCACTGGATGAGGAAGCGGGCCGCGAAGAGGGCCTGTCCGGCGACGCCCACCGCCAGCCAAAGCCAGTTGCGGGTGGCCTTTGCGGTGGGCAGGTCCTGGGTTATCCGATATTCGCGGTACCAGGTCAGCGCCGCGAGGCCAACGGCCGCGAGGGCGATGATCGCAACGGTTCCGTGGATGATCGCGTGGAGCCGCTTGGTAAGCTTGCCGTCGGTGCGCCAGATGTGGACGAGGTTGCGCGAGTAGATGACGATATTGATATTCTGTCCCAGCGCGCCAAGCGGGGATTGCGACCAGACGGCGAAGGCGAGAAGCATGAGGGAGCCGCAACTGCTCATGTACCAAAAGGCAATGGGCATGATGCTTTGCTTTTTCAGTTCGGACGCGATCCATTGGACGTAGAAGCGCCCGTAGAAGGTGAGGCCGCCGATGACACCGATGGCGATCCAGAATAGCGCCATGGGAGGCGACGCTCCAATATCGGGCACGCCTAGTGTCCTTTACGCAGAGCGAGCGCACCTAGTTCTTCGGCGCTGGCCACGTGCGGCTCGGATCTGAGAATCTCGCCGGGCGCGTAGCGCTTGCTAAGCCATGCGACGCCTACGAGGTCGTAGAGGCCGCGCCAGAGCCGGTCGTGGAGGCCGTACTTGGATGTGCCGTGTTGGCGGGCGTGGTGTTGGACGGGGCATTCGACGATGCTTAGCCCGGCGGCGCGAACCATGACGGCGAAGAAGCGGTGCTGCCCGTTGAAGGAGACAAAATGTTCGATGCAGACGCGGCGGAAGCCTTTCGCGCCGCATCCGGCGTCGGCAATTCCGTCGCGCAGAATTCGGTCGCGAACCCGATTGGCGACGCGGCTCGACAATTTTCGGAACCAAGTGTCTTGTCGGTTTTGGCGTACGCCGCACACGCAATCGTATTCGGCGAGCAGCTCGAGAAAGCGGGGGAAGTCGGCGGGATCGTTTTGGAGATCGCCGTCGAGGGTCAACACGTATTCGCCTTTAGAGCGGCGCATGCCCGCGACGAGCGCGACGGATTGCCCGCAGTTTTTCGTCAGGTGCAAGGGCTTGACGCGCGGGTTGAACGAGGCGAGCCGGCCCAGCTCCTCGCCCGTGCCGTCAGAGCTGCCATCGTTGACGAAGAGGTATTCGCCCACGTAGCCCTCGATCGAATCGAACACAGCGTCGAGCCGATCGGTCAGTACAGTGGGGTTGCGCTCTTCATTGTAAAAGGGCACTACGACGGAAACGAGGGGCGGCATGCGCGGTTTCTCCACAGGATTCGCGGATAGTATACATGGTTGGGGGGGGAGGTGGGAATGGGAACTGGCGGCTGACTCATCAGTGAGCCACCGGCTCTGCCGTTCCGGCGTCGTGCCTCCCTCGGTTTCACGGGGACTTTCGCAAATAGCACCAGCCCACTTCCAATGACATCCCTTTGATCCCCCTCAAAAAGGGGGCTTTGGGCGGTCCGAGGGATTGATAGTCCCATTTTTGAGGGGGGATCAAGGGGGATGTTGCGTTCCGTCCGCGTCTGCTTTTGACCAATACCCGAAGGTTTCGATTTCGCCGCCGCTTCCGATTGAAGAAGTGGGGAACAGACCCGTCTACCGCTTGACTTTGAGCGTCACCAGCGGCTTGAATGGGTCGAAAGACTCGTTCATGGTCCAAGCCATGGCCCGTAATAGGATGATCCGAAAGTAGGGATCGTCGAACGTGAAAAAGTTGTGGCCGATAGTCGTGGCGAAGACCTTGCCCCGGCCAATTTCCCGTGTCCAAATGACCGGCCACTCCTTGCCGTCCAGTTCATTCGGTTTGGGGGCGCGGCTTGAGCCTTGGTTCTCCATTGTTGGGCAAGCGGGCGCGGTCAGTAGGGTCGTGATGCCCGTCGGGTCTCCAGACAAACCCCAATAGAGCTCCTCCGGCAAATCGAACTTCGCCGGAAAGCCTTTGAGGATGGGAGAGTCCTGCGCCGCGGCAGCAAGACTGAGGGTTGAAGGCATGACGCCCCATTTGGTGCCGGGGCCGCATGATAGCCCGATTCGCGTTGGTAATTTCGTAGCCGTATCCGCATTCGAACCCCCAACCAAGGCAACGTGAAGAAATATAATTCCGCCTCCGCGCTTCTGATAGGCATCAATTACATCGTAATCCCACTCCTCGCGCGGCCACAAACAGAACACGACCAAGTCGGCTTTCTCCCACAGATCTTCGGTGGGGAAATACATCGAGGGCGTTACCGAGACGCGCGGAACGTGAGGCAGAAGGTCATTCATGAAGCGGTCCAGCATCCAGGGGTATGCGTGGTACCCCTTGCCGTGCATCTTGTCGATGCCCCAAACCCACACAATGTTCAGATCGCGGGATGGCTCTCGCTCCCCAATCGGCCCGACGATGCGAGCCACTTCTGCCGGGTCTCGCTCTACGGGCCGCTGCCAATCGTGTTGGCCGCTGGCTTGGCTGGCCACAAAGAGGGCCAGGCAGACAATCAAGAACTTCCGAGCATCTGTACGAAGATCCATCATTTCCCCTCCTTTCGGACTGTCGGATAGCATGATCCAGTCCGTGTGTTAAGCCTGATTCATTTTTTCCGCGGTCTCCACATTGACTAGGCAGTGGCATCGCGGACGACCCTTTGCCACATTACACACAAACGCCTGCGCCGTCAACACCGACTTTGCTGTCGCGGCCCGTCCATGAACGCGAGGTTCGGAATGTTGACAGAGCTCTTTAACGTACGCATAGTGGACGGTGACGGCTCGTGGGGACACTTGGGTTGAGGTTGGGGGTTTCGTCGCCGGAAAGGAGAACATTCAATTCGGCACCGGACACATAACAAACGCGTGAAGTCCGCACGGAAACGCGAAGGGGGTTTGACGTGCGAAGCCTCGATGAAGGCCATTCCCCATCGTTCCCCCTGCCTCCAGACCGCGAAAGGAGAGGATGGGGGCATCGCCGTGAAGATCCGGTTCCCGAGCACGAAATGGCACCGATGGTTCGGCGCTCCCCGCGAGTACGAACGGCAGTATGTGCTGGACGCGCTCGGAGGGGAAGTGTTAGCTGCCTGCGACGGCCACGCCTCGGTTCAGGAGATCGTGGACGATTTTGCGCGTGACCATGACGTAAGCGGCTCGGAATCCGAGATCGCGGTGACGACGTATCTGAGGACGCTCATGGGCAGGGGATTGATCGGGATGGAAATCAGGGAACTGTCCTGATCGACGGCCGCGCACAGCGTCCTGAGAATCGTTTCGATCAAGGGCCTAACCCGGTTATCTCACCGCTTTTCTACTGCGACGGCGGATAAGGCCACTCTGACGGGACTTTTCTAGCCTTTCGACCTCGACGTGACTCGCCACGCTGTCGTCCGCAGGTCTTGCCTTGGAACGCCTGCTTCGAACAAGTTTTGACATACCAACCTTCTCCACCGTCTCGCTACGGAAACCGGTGAGATAACCGGGCCAAGGTTGGCTTCGTCCACAACTCGAGCTCGCGACAAATTCTAGATGTCAGAATGGCGCAAGAACGCCGCCTATAGAAGTTGTGACGAGTGCCGAAGAGTCTACCAATGTTCTGTAGGCATTCCGCCGGCGATGGGCGCGTGGGCAAACGAGAAACTCTGCCCCGAAGGGGCCGCGGCATGTAGCCGGGGGATGAGCGAAGCG
>CAYNZS010000256.1:0-6010 GCA_964401695.1 uncultured Nitrospirales bacterium | reverse complement strand
GACAAAAAACGAGTCGCAGAGCACCTGCCCCGGAAGCTGTGAGCGATGCGGGCTAGCCAGATTCTCTCGCCACTTTTCTACTGCGACCGCGGATAAGGCCATTCTGACGAGACTCTTCTCGCCTTTCGACCTCGGTGTGACCCGTCACGCTGTCGTCCGCAGGTCTTGCCTCGGAACGCCTACTTCGGATAGGTCTTGTCATAGCAACCTTCTCCACCGTCTCCCTACGAAAACCGGTGAACGATGCTGGCTGGAAGGAAAAAGGTGGGCGGCGCGGAAGAAAGCGGGTTGATTTTTTGTTAAGACAATATAGGTGAAATATGGGGGCAGTACCTGCGTTAAGAAGCCCCGAAAATAAATGGGATTGGAATGAAATGGACTCGCATGGCTCGAGAGAAGGGCTGGCGGTGCGCAGTCGGCGCGAGTCCTGGAGCATGGGGAAGGCCACTTCCGGCGGATTCCATGCGAAAAGACGGGATGGCATTTGATAGTGGAGTTCGATACCAAAGCATAACGCATGTGGCATGGAAAGCGCTCCAGCCACCGGAGTAAAGGCATGGCATCAACTGTGACGCAAGTAGAAGAGGCTGTTTCGCGGACTGGCAACGACCCGTTGATCAACGACGTTGTCATCAAGATCGCCACGCCGAACGGTTCGGGAAGCACGTCATCCAATGTAATCCTCCTCCGCTCGATCTTTAACATGGGGATACCGGTAGGCGGAAAGAACCTTTTCCCTTCGAACATCGAAGGACTGCCTACCTGGTTTACGATTCGGGTAAACGATGGCGGGTGGACCGCGCACCGCACGAATACTGACTTCCTGGTGGCCACGAATCCCCAGACGGTGGACGAGGACGTGGCGGAACTTGAATCTGGCGGGATTCTCGTGATCGACGACACGCTCGCATCACGGGTGGGCCGCGCCGATATCGAGGTATATTCGGTTCCCTTCGGCGCTCTCGTGAAGGAGACGGGGGCGGATACCCGGCTGCGCAGGAAGATCGTCAACATGGTGTACGTGGGCGTGGTCGCGCGCCTTTTGCATATAGAAATGGACGAGGTGGCAGCCGCTATCGACCATCAATTCGGATCGAAGCTGAAAGCGGCGGAGTTGAATTGCCGCGTCGCTGTCGCGGGCCACGAATGGGCCGAAAAGAATATCGGGGAAGAGCATCGCTTCCGCCTTCAGCGCAGCGAGAAGACTGCCGGCAAGATTCTGATCGAAGGCAACGATGCCACGGCTATCGGCATGATGTTTGGCGGCGCAACCGTCGCGGCATGGTATCCGATTACGCCGAGCACGGGCGTGTGCGAAGCGCTTGCCCAGTACATGGAGAAGTACCGGCACGACCCCGAAACGGGCAAGGCGACTTACGCGATCATTCAGGCTGAGGACGAGATCGCTTCGATCGGGATGACCCTTGGAGCGGCTTGGGCGGGCGCTCGTTCGTTCACGGCTACCTCGGGGCCTGGGCTTTCTCTGATGGCCGAGATGGCGGGCCTATCGTATTTCGCGGAGATCCCGGCGGTCATCGTGGACGTTCAGCGCATGGGACCGAGCACGGGCTTGCCGACGCGCAACTCTCAAGGCGATATTATGAGCGCCTATCACCTGTCGCATGGCGACTGCACCCATGTGCTGCTCTTGCCCGGCAATGTATGTGAGTGTTACGAGTTCGCCATGGCGGCGTTGCGATTGGCGGACCGACTGCAGACGCTCGTCCTTCTCATGGGCGAATTGGATATGGGGATGAACTTTTCGATATCAGACCCCTTCAATCCCCCAACCGAGCCCATTTCCCGCGGCAAAGTGCTTTCGGCTGAAGATGTCGAGCGGCTCGGAGGGTTTGAACGGTACGCCGATGTGGATCGAGATGGCGTCGGATACCGCACACTCCCGGGCACGCCCCATGAAAAGGCCTCTTTTTTTACCCGTGGGACGGGCCATACGCCCAGGGGGACTTACTCCGAAGACGCCGACGAGTGGCAGGAGAACTTAGATCGGCTGAGCCGCAAGTTCGATACGGCGCGCGGCCTGGTTCCTAAACCAGTTATTGAGGAGGAGGAGGGGGGGGCGGTGGGAATCATCGCTTACGGCACGAGCGATTCCGCTGTGCAAGAGGCCCGATACCATTTGGCGAAGCGGCATGGAATCGCAACCAACTACCTTCGGATCCGCGCTTTGCCATCGACCGCCGAGGTCGAAGAATTCATCAACCGCAACCAGGTCGTGTATGTGGTCGACCAGAACCGCGATGGGCAGATGGCGACTATCTTGCGGGGAGAGATTTACTATCTCGCCCCGAAAATTCGCAGTGTGCGGCATTACAACGGGATGCCTCTTGACGCGGAAACCGTGCTGGGGCAGATAGTCGATCAAGAGTCGGGGAAGGAAGTGAGCCGATGAATAGCAAGGCAGCAGTGGCGCAGGAAGAGAAGGTCGAAAGCGGGACAACGCCCGTGGGGAGCAATGGAAAGAGGGACACTAACTCTCTGAGCTTGTCGCTGGACGACTATAAGGGTTTGAAATCGACGTTGTGCAAGGGATGCGGTCACGACGCGATCACAAGTTCCATCGTCAAGGCCTGCATGGAACTCGATATCGATCCCAAGAGCGTTGCGAAGCTGAGCGGCATCGGTTGCTCAAGCAAGACGCCGAATTATTTTTTGAAACAGGCTCACGGGTTCAACTCGGTTCACGGCCGTATGTCGACAATCTCGACGGGCAGCTCCTTGGCCAATCACAGCCTCTTGAACATCGGGGTCAGCGGCGACGGGGACACAGCCTCGATAGGGCTGGGCAATTTCCTCCACATGATTCGGCGGAACGTGCGCATGCTGTATATCGTCGAAAACAACGGCTGTTATGGCTTGACCAAAGGCCAATTCTCGGCGACCGCCGACAAAGGCAGCGTCAAGAAGGGCGGCAAAGAAGTGAACCAGAACGATCCCGTCGATATCTGCGCGCTTGCGATTCAGATGGGCTGCGGGTTCGTGGGCCGTTCGTTTTCCGGTGACACTGCTCAGGTCAAAGCGCTCATCAAGGCGGGGATGTCTCACAACGGCACGGCGCTATTGGACATCGTCTCGCCGTGCGTTACCTTCAACAATCATGAGGGATCGACGCGAAGCGTGGCGTACGCGCGGAAGAACGAGGATCTGCTTCACGAACTCGACTTCATCCCCCACTACGACCCTATCTTGGTGGACTACGAACCGGGCGATTCTCTGGATGTGACCATGCACGATGGATCGCTGATCACGCTGAAGAAGCTGGAGTACGATCACGATCCGCGCGACAGACGGAAAGCCTTCACGCTGCTGGAGAATGCTATCGAGAACCAGCGTTTTTACACCGGCCTCATCTACTGCGCCCCCAATTCGGTTTCATTCGGCAGCAAGATGAATTTGGTAGATGAGCCGCTGGCATTGCTTCCCGAAGAACGCACGCGTCCGTCGAACGAGGTATTCGACGAGATCATGGCGTCATTCCGGTAGACCTTACGCGAACGCCTGTCTTGCTTGAGGAGCCTGTCTGACTTGGGAAGAGCTACTCGGGAAGGCTTTCCGCGGCGCGGCGGGCGATGTGGGGCGGGCAGCCATCGCAGTTGTGGTCGTGGCCGCGGTAAGCAGGGATATCGGACACGGCGTGACGGAGGGACTGATCCTTTATCAACTTTTGCAGCGGCTCTCCTTGGACGTTACCGAGTTGGTACTCTTCCACGCCGAGCACAAGGCCGCAGGTAAACAGTTCCCCGTCGATACCCACGCACGCCATTACTTCTGGACTTTCGCACCGTTTGGCGTCGGCTGGTTTGCGGACATTGGCGACGCACACATTGACTCCGCGCTCTCTGAGTGTCTCAAGAGCCGCTGCGTCCGCTTCATCCGCTACGACATAGGTCCGTTCCGAGTCGAGCTTGAAGAGGTATTCGAGTTCCGACGCCCGTAGGCAATTCCCGCTCAAGTGGAGGCCGACACGCATCTCGTATTCCTGCTGAGCCCAATCGCACATGCGCCAGACTTCTGGGCATTCGGATAGGCGAGCGCCCACGTAGATGATCATCCACTCGGCGCCAAGGGAACAGGCCTCATCGATAATGTTAAGCCAGTCCTCATCCGAGAGGCGGGGCCCGGAGTCCTCCGCGGCCCGTTTTCTCTCTAACCCCTCTTCGGTCACGTAGATCCATAAGTATTTGATAGCAGGGGGGTTGCCGTTCTCGCCATTTTCGAATCTATGGGCGCAATCGGCCAAGTTTCGGAAAACACTCTTGGGGACAGAAAACGGATCCTTTTCACCGGAAGAGTGATCCCAATAGGTCTTCGACTTCGATACACTGCTCACCAAGCGTCCCCTCTTGTCTCGTGTCATTAGCTCCGTTAGAACTGAACCCCGCGACGCACCGAGTTATTTCCCTCATCTGTGGGATAGAGTCCGCGATACGGCCAGAAACGGCTCTGGCGGACCTCGACTTAGTCCGATTCCGGCTCATGAATGCGCGCCATTGGCACCGCTCGGTGAGTACCGGTCCCAAATAATTGTAACATATATAGGTTCATTTCATCTCAAAAATTCCGGCACGGTGAAATTATTCAACATAACACAAGATAACGAGTAATATATATTATTAAGTTATCAGGTATGCTGGAATCGGCTCACGATTGGTTGTTGTCGAGTTCGGCGACATACCCCTCCGCCACGGCGCCTAACCGGGTCTCGACGCCGCTGCCCATATGCACGTACAGGCGAGCGCGCATCTCGAGGAATTGTCCCGGCGCTAAACGGGGGCGCATGCCGTTTGGAAGCGCTGTTTGGATCGATGTCCCCGTCTTCGAGGGGCGTTGCAATTGAACGTCTCCCGGATCGAAGGGATGCTTTAACAGGGCCACACCAGCGGAGCGCGAACTGCGCGCCACCCGCTTCACTTTTAGTCTGCCGTTTACAATCTCCTGGTGGTTTCAATCCGAAGAGATTATAGTATATGTAATAGTTGTACGTGAAACTATGTATAATGATCAGATTGCTACTTGCATGACATTTGTATGGAATAAACGGGGGGGCGGCGTCAGATAAGACGTGAACCGCGATTAGGATTTAGTTTGATTGCCCTGGAGGACAGTGGGCATCTACCGATAGGTTAGCAACTCGGGTTCCGTTAGATGGTGGACCAGGTTGAAGTTGTCGAGGGCTATCCTCTGTCCGCTGTAGGTGAATTGGGTGGTTGACGCGTTGCGGATGCGCCAGTTCAGTTCAACGGCGACGACTTCGGGGGCGCGCAACACGGTCTGTACAGTTGCGCCGACGGATCCGCCGGAGGCGAATGCGGCTACGTTGTGCCGCTGCCTTCGCGGCTCCGGAGCTCGTTGAAGGCACCGCGGACCCGGTCGCGGAATTCGGGCCAAGACTCGAAGCCGTTCGCGTCGTAGTCGCCTTGGATGTACTGTTCCGTGATCGCTTCCCAAAGCCGCTGAAAAGTCCGGTATCGTTTGTTGCCTTCAGGCGCGTTGTCGTACTCGTTTTTGAGCGTTTCGAACCGGGGGTCCCGTTTGCAGAGTTCGGGCAGCAGGTGTTCCATCATCTCGTCGTCGTGATACTCGTTGAGGCCAGGGAGCACTTCGAGTTCGGGGCAGTCCACGCCTGCCGCTTCAAAGGTCTCGCGGACCACTTTCCCGGCGCGCCGTTGGCGTTGGAGGGTAGCGCAGAACAGGGCGTCGAGGCGTTCGCTCCGATCCAGCCAATGCTTGGCGAGCGCTCCCGATTGCCGTTCGCCCATGGGCGTAAGCCTGTCATAGTCGCCGGTGGAAAAACTGGCTTGCCCGTGGCGCACCATCGTCAACCGAGTCATCGATACTCCCTTTCAGTGTGTTGACTCATAATTGAGGATGCTTATGGAGAGACTTGTCAAGCTCCCATTCTTTGAGCCATCGGCAATGAGAAAATCTCCTGTTAGCTAGTCGTGTGGCCTTGGGGCCGGTACTTGCTGTGATAGACTGAGCGCTGCCCGCC
>CAYNZS010000255.1:0-6058 GCA_964401695.1 uncultured Nitrospirales bacterium | reverse complement strand
GAAGGCTGGTTTCGCTCGTGCGGATATACAGTATCTCAACCTTAAAATACTCTAGCCGTATGAACACTACCAATCCGAATCGTGCGCTGCCGAGGGGGAGGGTGCCGTGGCACCAAAACAACGAGATGGGTACTACCGGGACCACTCAGGCGAATGGCAGAGAGATCGCCGTACGCTTCAAGACCGCCGCTTGGGAATAGCGCAGAGCGGCGATGACGAACGGCGCGCGCGAGGCCGCCGGAAGGCCGATCTGTTTGATGTGGATCGGGAGCACAAGGCGATGATTGACGAAGCCTTGGAGGACTTCGCCGCGGGGGACGAGGAGGCCGAGTAACGCGCCGGCGCGGCGGAAACCGCTCTTACGGGCGGCCACTTTACTGCGCGGCGGCCGCCAAGGCCCGATCGGCCTCTTCTTTGAGTTCCAGCGCGGCCTCTCTGGCGCTCTTGACGCCAGCCAACACAGCTGTTTCCGCGTTTTCGATCAGCCCTCTCACCCGCTGCCATCCAATCACGTTCGGTTCCGCTTTCGCGAACGCGAGATTCTCGAAGGGCACGCGGTTGTACTCCCATTCCGAAAAGAACGCCTTCATCAAGGGGTGATCCAGCGCGGACTTCCTGCCGGGCAAGTATCCGGTCGTCAAGGCCCATTTCACCGAAACTTCGGTCGAAGTAAAATGCTTTGTAAACGCCCATGCGGCGTCGCGCTGTTCGCGATTCGTATCAAAAATACTGATGTTCGAGCCGAAAAGAACCGTATGCGGATTGGCCGGGTCATCCTGTGGTAGGCGCGCCATGCCCCACGCGTTGTCGTCCGCCATCAGCCGCGCAAGGCTGGCCTTCCCCGCGCTCGTTCGCATGGTAAAGGCTACCTTATCCTGCTGGAAATCCGACTCATCGTTAAAAGTCCGCGGCGTTATCTGGTAGGCCAGCTCTTCCTTCGCAAGAGTTTCGATGAGTTCGAAGGCCCGAATTGATTCCTCCGAATCGAACGTAGTCTTGCCATTCTCCAGGACGTCCCCACCCATGCTAAATATGATTCCGTCCATCGAGGAGGCGTCCACATCGATGGCGATGGCATACTTTCCCGTCTTGGCCTTAATTGCCCGACATTGATCGAGAAACTCATCCCACGTGCCCGGAGGGCCTGTCAAGCCGGCTTCAGCCAGAACCCGCTTATTGAAATATAGCATGAGCACACTCTTCGAAAATGGAAACGAATACATCTTCCCGCCCAATTGGCTGAACGTGTTCGTTTCAATAAGCGCGGGGAAAAAATCCCCTAGTTCTTCTTCCGTCAGGCCAGTCCCAGGCTGCGCGATCAGTTCGTCTATGGCGACCACGGCGCCAGAACGGGCGTACTCCGCCGTCATACTCTCGTACGCCACCGCCATCGCCGGCAACCTCTTCGCCTGAATGCTAGCCGTTACTTTCCGGTAGATGTCGCCGTAATTCCCACTCTGCACGACTTTCACGGGAAGGCCATCCGAGGCCTCGTTGAACTCGCTCACGATGGACCCCAGAAATTCCCCCGTCTCCGTAGTCTGGCGATCCCAGAACGTGGCCGCATCTGCCTCTATCGGAGTAAATCGACTGCCCTCGCCGCCGCTCGACGGGTCGGTGCCACAGCCCACGCCCCATAGGGCCAAGGCCATAAGGCATAGCGCAAACCCGGCGGCTGCAGAGACATCTTTTTGCATTCGCGGCCTATCCTTTCAACCCGGAAGTCCAGGATCCATCCAAGAAGTATCGTTGCGCGGCGAAGTATAGCGCCACCGTCGGAAAGATGACAATGACCGAAGCGCACATCAAAAGATTCACGCGAACGCCATCCGCCACAGAGAAAGCCGTAAGGCCGACCTGCACCACCCGCATCCGCTCGTCGCCAGTCACAACGAGCGGCCAGACGAGCGCATTGTAGCTCCCGAGAAAGGCAAAAAGAGCAACCGTCACGACCATGGGCTTCACTAGTGGCGCGCCCACCGTAAACAGAAAACGCAAATGCCCGCATCCGTCGATTCGGGCCGCGTCGAAGTAGTCATTGGGAAGCGAAAGAAAGGCTTGCCGCATCAAGAAGATCGAGAAGGCGTTCGCGCACCAAGGCACGATAAGCGCAGGATACGTATTGTACCAACCGAGCTTGGAAATCAGAACGAAATTAGGAATCAACGTCGCCTCGAAAGGGATCATCATCGTTGCCAGCAAGAGCGCGAAGACCGGGCCGCGTCCCGCGAAGTCAAGGCGCGCAAACGCGTAACCCGCCATCAGCGACGTCAGAACAACCGCGGCGGTCACCGTGCCCGCGACGAGGAAGGAGTTGAAAAAGTAGATGCCGAAGGGCGCGGCCTGAAAGGTCTCGATGTAGTTCTCCCAGAGCCATTCCTCCGGCAATAGGCTCAGAGTCAATTCTCGGGACTCTTGACGATCCTTGAAGGACGCGGTCGACATCCAGATAAAAGGATACGTCGTCAAGAACGCGCCAGCGGCCAGGGCCGCATAGAGCAGGCCTCGTCCTCTCATCGGTAGTAAACCTTCCTGCTAAAGACGCGCCACTGGACAACCGTAAGGAGGGCGAGGGCAACGCACAGCAACGTCGCCACAGCGGCCCCGTACCCAAGCCTGCCGTATTCGTAGAAGTTCGCGTACAAGTAGACCGTCAGATTCTGCGTCGTGTCCAGGGGGCCCCGGCCGTTCCCTGTCAGGGCAAAGAAACTGCTAAAGGCCTGAAAGGCACGAATCAGGCTCACGATTGCAAGGAACATCAGCGTAGGAGACAGCATCGGAAGCGTCACGTTGCGCGCCGATTGCCACCACGTTGCCCCATCGATTCGCGCGGCCTCCTCCAGCTCCCTTGGAACAGCGGATAATCCAGCCAGAAGCACCACAACCATGAACCCGCTCGAAATCCAAATGTCAAACGCGATGACGCAGCACAACGCCAGGCTGGGCCCCACACCCATGTCGACTGCTCCGCCGGTCACGATGTGCAGGACGCCTCTCGGCTCGAGAAGCCACTTCTGCGCGGGAAGCCCGGTGATGCCGATCAGTTGGTTCGCGACACCCGAGGTAGGATCGAGCAGCACACGCCAGATCATGGCCGACGCCACCACGGACGTCACGTAAGGCAGAAAGAATAGAGTGCGCAGGGTTCCACGAAAACGCCCGATGCGATAGAGGCCGGCGGCGATAAAGAAACTGAGAACCAGCGTCACCGGAACCGTGCCAAGCGCGTAGTAAGCCGTCACGAAGAAACTGTTCCAAAAATCTTCGTTCCCGAGCGCCTCCGAGTAGTTCGACGCGCCTACAAAGCTCTTAGCCCCGCCCCGGAGCATTCGGAAGAGACTCAAGTAGATCGCGTAGAACAGGGGTCCTACCCCGAACATCCCAAGAATGGCGAAAGCCGGAGTCAGCAACAACACCGCGAGCCGCGTATCACGGCGACCCTTCATTTCGACGCCTCCGGCGAAGCATTCGGGCATACGAAAGGCTCGATAAGGTCGAGGGTCCGTTCGGTAGCCCCCTGATTCGCCGTGACGGCTGACTTCGCCTTCTCTCCCATAGCCGCGCACGCCGATTCGTCCCGCAAAAGCTCCGCAAGCGCAGCCGAGAGATCTTCCGGCCGGCCCACCTGGAGCGCGCCGCCCGCGGCGGTAAGCACATCCGAGGCATCGAGGAAATTGCGCATGTAGGGTCCGAAGACGACCGGAGCGCCCGCCGCCGCCGCTTCGATGGGGTTGTGCCCCTCGACGCCTGGATAGAAGCTGCCCCCGATGACCGCTACCGTAGCGATAGTATAGAAGGCGGCGAGGTCGCCGAGCGTGTCCAAGATGAGAACTCGATCATCGGCAGACGGGACAGTGGCGTCCTTCTCGAAGCGCGGACATTCTTTTGAGCGCGAGCTTCGTTTGGACCACCGGAGAACGCGGTTTCCGAACGCAGCTTCGACCTCCTCCGCCCACTGAATGTGCCGCGGTGCAACAACAAGCCGCAGTCCGGGAAACCGCGTTTCCCATTCGGCCCAGCAGGCAGCCGCAAGCGCTTCATCGCCAGACCGTGTGCTGCCAAATACGACGACAGGCCCATCCTCAGGAAAGCCGGCCTCGCGCCTTAGCTCCGCGCCGGGTCGGCCGCTGTCCCCGGCGCCGTCAAACTTGGTGTTCCCCGTTACGGTTACACGCGCCGGATCGACGCCCAACGACTCAATTCGCTCGGCATACAAGCCGCTCTGCATCCCCATCGCGCCAAGACAGGCCAATAATGGCTTGAAGAAAGAGCGGTACCGGCTGTATCGCGCGAAATGCTTGTCGCTCAGCCGCCCGTTAACCAGAATAATCGGAACGCCCGCCCGCGCCGTTTCGAGCAAGAGGCTTGGCCACAGCTCAGTTTCGATGATCACAAGCGCAAGGGGCGACAGTCGCCGCACGAAAGAGCGCACACAAAGCGGGTGGTCGAAAGGGAGCCACGTCAGCGCCGCGTTCAACTCGTTCGATCGGGCAAGCTCCATCGCGGAAACGGTCGACACGGTCAACGCCCTGGCGCGCCTGGGGAAGCGGGACTCCAGGGCCCGCAACAGGCCGCGCGCGGTGTTCAACTCTCCCACGCTGCACGCGTGAATCCAGATGGGTTCGCATCCCGGATCGGGGACGGACGGCCAAAAGCGGCGCAGCAGGGCGCGGCGCCGGGAACGCGCCGCCAGATAAAGCGCGCCAAAGGGCGCCAGAGCGCTTAAGGCAGCGCTGTATAGCCAGTACCATGCCATGGGCTCAACAAGAAGGGCGGTTCAGCGCGCGCTGAACCGCCCTGCATATCGTTGCGCGCCGCTCCGAAGCGAAGGCGGCGCCGTCTGCTATATCAAAAAAGCCTCGAGTCGTCGTTGAAGTACTCCGCTCCCGTCGTGTCGATTATCGTCGGCGTCACGAAAATCAGCAGACTCGACTGGCGGATCTCGCTGGACTGGCCGCGGAAAAAGTAACCCAGCAAGGGGATGTCGGAGAGATAAGGGAAGCGTTCTTCGCCCTTAACCGACCGATCCGTCACCAGGCCGCCCAACACAAGCGTATCGCCATTGTTGACGATAACGTTCGTCCACACCGCCTGCACCGATGACTCGGGCAAAATCAGAAGGTCGGTTACCTCGCGATCGTCGACAAACATCGACTGGGGAATAACCGTCTGTCCGACTTTCGTCGTCACTTGGGGATTGAGCCAAAGCCGGACTTGGTTCTCCGAAATCTGTGGCGTAACCGAAAGTGTAATGCCAAAGAGGAACAACTGAGGGATCTTCTGCTGAGAGACAACAGTTGTCGGCTGGGCGCCGAAGCCGCCCGTGGCCTGCGACACCTGGTTAAATACTTGCGAAACAAAATACTCCTCGCGCAGATCGACGATAGCCGCAGGCTTCTGATTCATCGTCGTCACCCTGGGCGCGCTCAGAAGCTCACTTTCTTCGAGGCTGTTCAGGTAGTCGAAAACCACGCTGATGCTGTCGCCGTCCTCATTGTCCGTGATCACGCCGCTCCAATTGAAAGAGCCTGGAGGCCCCGGCGATGTGATAGCGCCGATGATCGATTCGGTAACCGTGTTATTGATTACACTCGAGCCGTCGGGCCGCCGATAGAACGGGATTTGCTCGGGAGTGCCATCGCCGTTGACATCGTAGTTGTACGATTCCTCCACCAGGTTGTCCAACGGCTGTACACGGTTGTTCCTGTCGGACGTTGTGACGTCCCATTGGAAGCCTTCCTTATCCAAGTCCGATATGTTAACCGTAAGGAACTTCGCTTCGATAGAAACCTGTTTCGGCGTCTCATCGAGATGCTCGAGATTCTTCTCGAGCTTCTCAAGGTTTGACGGCGTGTTGTACACGATCATCTGGTTGGTCATCAGGTTATACGTCATGAAGGAAAGCACTTCCAGGGTCACGGGGTCAATGATTTCCGGAATGATATTGCGTAGCACGAACATGATTTGGGGTTCGCCCGCCACGCCCGCCGAGGCCCCAAGCCCGCCGCCGCCAGCGCTACCGAAGCCACCGCCGCCAAAGCCGCCGCCGCCGAAACCG
>CAYNZS010000254.1:0-6086 GCA_964401695.1 uncultured Nitrospirales bacterium | reverse complement strand
AAGCCTAATTGGCCCCAACCCGTTTGATCGACTTGTTTTGCCACAACCACTTAGTTCATATGGACTTAGCGGTAAGTAGGCTCCGATTCGCCAGCATATCGGTCGGCTAAAGTTCCTGCGCTACGTTGACGATAACCTAAATAGACGAAATAGTGGTCAGGAGAACCCGACGTAGAAAGGAGCATTATCATGGATGGTGCAGCTTCTTTGGGCCACGTCGGGGCCGTGACGAGTCAGGCACAGTTCCAAGTCACCGGACCATCCCCACAGCGGACGACGGTCTAAGGACAAGGAGCGGCCGCGTTGACGTTAATTCAGGCTTCGGTCGTGAATACGTCGACGACAGGGCACGACCTCGATGTGCTAGCCTAGACACGAATTTCTCCTTGGGGGCGTCGCACGGATGCGGCGTCCCCACACCCCTTCACACGCCAAGCCCTCAATTCGTACCGTCACATAAACCAACGCGACTGATTTGATTCTCTTGCAGCGGCTTCCGAAAGGCCATCCGGCCACCCTCCCCCATTCACGATTTCTTGGCGAGTTCCTTTTCGATGGCCGCGATTACTTCAGGCGCGTCCGGCTTCGTCTTCGGTGCGAAGCGGGCGACGACGTTCCCCTCGCGGTTCACGAGGAATTTCTCGAAGTTCCAGATGATATCACCGCCGAACCCCTTGTTCTCCTTCTTAGAGGTCAGTTCCTCGTACAGATCCGCCTGATCTTCGCCCTTCACGGAAATTTTCGAAAACATGTCGAATTCGACATCGTATTTCAATGCGCAGAATTGCCTAATCTCCTCGTCCGTTCCCGGTTCTTGGCCCATAAAATTATTGGCTGGAAAGCCGAGGATACTCAAACCCTTCTTGCTGTACTTCGTGTGCAGCTCTTGAAGCTGTTCGTACTGCGGCGTAAGGCCGCACTTCGACGCGACGTTGACGATCATCACCGCCTTGCCCTTATACTTGGAAAGATCCACATCTTTACCGTTGATATCCTTCATCGTATAGTCGAGCACGTGGGCACCTCCCGCGAAAGTGGGTACGCTTACCATCGCTGCAAGCAGCGCCACCGCCATTATTCTGAAAACACGCATGATTCTTCCTTTCTCTAATTCATTCCGAGCCTAGCCTCGAAATTCGCCTCTGGACACCAGAGCGACGCGTTGCCCGAAGCGCAACGTTCACTCACCAACAGCGTAAATGGGATGAGTTATTCCCCGCCGTAGCCCCCGGTTCCCGTGCCGCCAGGGCGGATGCGAGATGGGTCAAACGGAATCCTTGGAAAGCTCGCCGATGATCCGCCAGACCTCCTTCACGCCCTCCTTCGTCACCGAGGAGAAGGGAACGAGCGCGGCCTCGCCGTCTAGTCCCAATGTCTCGCGAATGCGGCGCAGATTCTTAGCCCGCTCCGACCGCTTCACCTTGTCGATCTTCGTCGCTACCACTACGGTAGGCACGTGAGCCCCTTCGAGGAGATCCAGCATCTCGTCATCTTTCTCCGTGGGCTTGTGCCGGGCATCCACGAGTTGGAGTACCAAGCGAAGCGGCGCGCGGTCCCGGAGGTAGGCAGTCATCGCCTTGCCCCACCGCTCCTTCAGTTGGAGGGGCACCTTCGCGTAGCCGTAGCCCGGCAGGTCGACGAAGTAGATGCGGCCGTTGACGTCGAAGAAATTCACCGTCTGCGTTTTCCCTGGCCGGCTGCTGGTTTTAGACAGGCCCTTCTGGCCGAGGAGGACATTGAGAAGGCTAGATTTGCCCACGTTCGACCGGCCGACAAAGGCAAATTCCGGGCGGCCGTCGGCGGGGTATTGGGACGGCTCCATAGCGCTCTTCACGTATGAAGAAGTCGCGGCTTTCATGCAGTCTTGGCCTTCTTTCGCGCGGGCCCCTTACGTTTCGGAACGACCTTACGTTTTGGAACGACCTTGCGTTTCGCTACGGCCTTGGGTTTCGGCTTTGCCCGCTTGCCCGTCGCGGCAACCGGGGGCAGCGCCACGGCCAATACTTCGCTTATCGATTCGACCCGGACGAAACGAAGCTCCTCGCTGATCTCCTTCGGTATATCAACAAGATCCTTCTCGTTTTCTTTCGGGATGAGGACGGTGGTCATCCCCGCGCGATGGGCCGCCAGCATTTTCTCCTTTAGCCCCCCCACCCCAAGCACTTTGCCCTGCAGTGTGATTTCGCCTGTCATCGCCACTTTCGCGACGGGCGCCCGCTTCCTTAACGCCGACAGCATAGACACGGTCAGCGCAACACCCGCCGAGGGGCCGTCCTTCGGGATCGCGCCTTCGGGGACATGGATGTGGATGTCAGAGTTCTTCCAGAACTCCGTCGAGATTTTCAGGTCCTTAGCGTGCGCCCGGAGATAGGTGTAGGAGGCATACGCGGATTCCTGCATCACGTTGCCGAGTTGCCCCGTCAGTTGCAGATTGCCCTTGCCCTTCATAATCGTCGATTCGATGCTCAGGATATCCCCCCCAGTCGAAGTCCACGCGAGGCCTGTCGAGACCCCGATTTTTGGCTTGGACTGATCGGCGATATCGGTGTACGGTGGCGGGCCAAGCATCTCTATGACGCTCGCTTCTGTGATTGACGCCTGGACTCGCTTCTTCTTACCCGCCACCACGTTGCGCGCCACCTTTCGGCAGACAGCCGCGATCTGGCGTTCCAACTCGCGCACGCCGGCCTCGTGGGTGTAACGGTGGATAATTAGATCGATGCCCAGTCTGGTGAAGTCGATATCCTTTTTCGTAAGGCCACTGGCCTCGAGTTGCTTCGGGATCAGAAACAGTCTTGCAATCTCTTCCTTTTCGTGGGGGGTGTAGCCCGATAGCAGAACTACTTCCATCCGGTCGAGGAGGGGTTCGGGGATATCGTACTCGCTGTTCGCTGTCGTGATGAAGAACACTTCGTGCAGATCGAAATCCACTTCAAGAAAATGATCGTTAAACGCACGGTTCTGCTCAGGGTCGAGCACCTCAAGCAGGGCCGAAGCCGGATCACCGCGGAAGTCCACGTTCATCTTGTCGATTTCGTCGAGCATAAACGTGGGATTCTTGACGCCGCACTTCTTCATGCTCTGGATGATGCGCCCAGGCATCGAGCCGATATACGTGCGGCGATGTCCCCGGATTTCGGCTTCATCGCGAATCCCTCCGAGCGATACCCGAATGAACTCGCGCCCCATGGCGCGCGCGACGGATTTGCCCAGCGACGTCTTGCCGACGCCCGGAGGCCCCACAAAGCAGAGAACGGGGCCTTTGGTCGATTTACTCAGCTTGCGCACGGCCAGGAATTCGAGGACGCGGTCCTTGACCTTTTCAAGCCCATAGTGGTCTTCGTCGAGCACCTTCTTCGCATGGTCCAACTGGATGTTATCCTTGGTGCGTTTGCTCCAGGGCAAGTCGGAGAGCCATTCGATATAGCCGCGGATAACGGCGCCTTCCGGGCTCATCGGTGGCATGCGCTCGTAGCGGGCGAGTTCGCGATCCGCCTTTTCTTTCACATCCTTTGGCATCTTCGCCTTGTCAATCATCTCGCGCAGTTCGGAAAACTCGTCGCCGTCGCCCCGCTGGTCCAGTTCCTGCTGGAGCGCGCGAATCTGCTCGTGCAGATAGTGTTCGCGCTGGCCGCGTTCCATTTGTTCGCGCACACGATCACGCACCTTGCGCTCGATTTCGAACAATTCGTTTTCTCGGATAAGTATGTTGTTCAATTCTTCGAGCCGTTTCTTGGGCCGCCGAATCTCCAACAGTTTTTGGCGCTCTGGATGGGAGAGCGAGAGATGCGACGAAATCAGGTCGGCCAACGCAGCCGCGTCGTCGACACCCGTCATCGCCATGGCGACTTCCGGAGAAATGCGCTGCCCCAACCGGGCGTGGTCCTCGAATTGTTCGACGACCAGCCGCATGAGCGCGGTAGTAGATTTGTCGATTGACGAGCCATAAACGACAGGTTTGACGCGCACTTCAGGGTAGGCATCGCCGTCAATGTAGCGTTCCAGCGTACATCGCTCGATCCCTTCGACCACCACCTTCATCGTGCCGTCCGGCATGCGAAGTGTTTGCAGCACGTTCGCCGTCACGCCCATCGGATAGAGGTCGGCCAGCACCGGGTCCTCCAGTTCAGGGTCGCGTTGCGCACAGAGAAACAGCGGCCTGTCCGAGGCCAGGCCCTCTTCTACCGCGGCCAACGAGGCGGGACGGCCCACAAGCAACGGCACCACCATACGCGGAAATACCACCGCATCCTTGAGGGGAAGCAAGGGGAAGCATCCGAACTCATTTTGGTGGTCGCCCTCGCTCTCAAATGTCATCTGGTGTCATCTCCGCAAGCGCGCGATACGTCGATCCGGCGCCGGGCTAGGTTTGCGATGTGTTGGATTGATGGCTAGACGGCGGCGGGAATGAGCCGAGAGCCACTTTCTATTCTCTCAAATGGCAGAGGGTGGGCACAAGACGCTCCCATCGACCGGCGTGGATCGCGGATCGTCTGATAAGCCCACGCTAGAGGATTGCTGACCGGAAGATTGGCAACCCAGGGATAGGTTTCCCCTCATTCCTACGCAGGAGCGTGGGAACCAGGCGTAGCCATGGACACATGTATTCGGCGCACCCGCTGTTGTGGGCTACCCGGCCTTGGTCCGGTCCATGTCCTCGTCGTCGTCCTGCTGGTGTTCGTAGACGAGAAGGGGTTCTTCGTCGTTCTCGATTACCCCTTTGGTGATGACGCATTCTTTGACATCGGAGCGCGAAGGCAGATCGAACATAACATCGAGCATAACGCCCTCGAGAATCGCCCTGAGCCCGCGAGCGCCCGTCTCCAGCTTGACGGCCGTGTCGGCGACCGCCTCGATGGATTCGTCGGGGAATGACAACTCGACTTTCTCCAAGCTGAAAAGCTTTTCGTACTGTAGGATGAGCGCGTTCCGCGGCTCCACCAGCACACGCATCAGTTCTTCACGGGTCAATTCGCTCAGCGAAGCGGTGACGGGCACACGGCCGGAGAATTCGGGAATCATGCCGAACTGAACCAAGTCTTCCGGTTGCACAAACGCCAGCAGATCGCCCACGTTACGCTCGCGTTTGGGCTTGATATCGGCGTTGAAACCCATCACATTCGTCGAGGTCCGTTTCTCGATGATCTTGTCGAGGCCGTTGAAGGCGCCGCCGCACAGGAACAGAATGTTGGTCGTATCGACCTGGATGCACTCTTGCTGGGGATGCTTCCGTCCGCCCTGGGGCGGTACGCTCGCGGTGGTGCCTTCCAGCAGCTTCAGTAGCGCTTGCTGCACGCCTTCGCCGGAGACATCGCGGGTAATCGAGGGGCTATCGCCCTTGCGCGCGATCTTGTCGATTTCGTCTATATAGACAATTCCCGTCTCTGCGCGCGCGTGGTCAAAATCCGCCGCCTGGAGCAGTTTGAGTATGACATTTTCCACGTCATCGCCCACATACCCCGCTTCCGTAAGGGTTGTGGCGTCCACTACCGCGAAGGGCACATCCAACATGCGGGCAAGGGTCTGGGCCAGGAGGGTCTTACCGCAGCCCGATGGGCCGATCATGAGGACGTTCGACTTCTGGATCTCTACGCCGTCGATTTCGCCTCCCGCGCCGATCCGCTTGTAATGATTGTGAACCGCGACCGCAAGAATGCGCTTGGCGTGTTCCTGACCGATAACGTAGCTGTCCAGGAATGCTTTTATTTCAACCGGCGTGGGGACTTCCTGGGAGCGGGAGACGCCTTTTCGGGCGCGCCGATCCTCGGCCACAATGTCGCTACACAGATTGACACACTCGTCGCAGATGTTTACGTCAGGCCCAGCGATTAGCTTATTTACTTCATCGTGGCGTTTGCCACAGAACGAACAAGCAGTTACGTCATTTCGACCACGATGCGAAGCCATGGGTACCTCCGTCTAAAACTAAATCACCCGTAGATATATCATTTTTAGATCGGTTTGTCAACAGTTTTATTCTAATCAATCAACGCGGGTATAGGCATTGTGCCAGCAGATGGCGAGATTCGTCAAGCGTACACGTCACGGAATCGCCTTATTTCAATGGTAGTCTGTGAGGAAATATA
>CAYNZS010000253.1:0-6113 GCA_964401695.1 uncultured Nitrospirales bacterium | reverse complement strand
GAGAACACATACGATAAAAGATAAATTCCCTCAACTATAAATCAAACCACTAGACCTAATAAACCTACTAGGGCTAGCAGCCCCAGGATCGGTAGAAGGTATGCGGACAGGTTCACGGTTGCTCCTTTGCCTTGTTATTCACTTCGTGTTGGTGTTGGCGGATGTTTCGCTCTCCCACAGCCTCGTTCAGGGAGGGCGGTGTTGTCGTCACACCTGCGGCGAGCCCCTGTCGCTGAGCGCCTTGACTGCGTCCCGCACATCCTGCGCACGGTCTTTGGGGATGACGAGGACGCCGTCGGCGGATACGACGACTACGACCCCTTCCATGCCCACAACGCCGACCGCCATATCCGCCGCGCCTACGTCGTTATAGACGATGCTCTCTTTGCAGTTGATGAGGACGGGATCTCCGTGTGCGACATTTCCGTCGCTGTCGCGTTCGCGGGTGCGGTCGAGGCTGGTCCATGCGCCTACGTCGTCCCAGGGGTAGGCGGCCCGGACGACGGCGACGTTCTCGGCGTGTTCCATCAGCGCGTTGTCGATGGAAATGCTGGGGAGGTTTTCGAATATGTTCTGCAAAAGCGGCTGCTGGGCCTTTTGGATGGCTCCGGCCATGCTGGGAATTGCCTCGGCGAATTCTGGTTGGGTCCGCGCGAATTCGGATAGGAAGGAATCGAGCCGCCAGAAGAACATGCCGCTGTTCCAGTAGTAGCTGCCGTCGGCGAGGAATTCTTCGGCCTTGGCGCGGGCCGGCTTTTCGTGGAACGCGGACACTGGGAAGACCTCGACGTCTCCGGTCTCGAGAAGCGGCGCCGAGCCTTCCTCGCGCTGGATATATCCATACCCCGTCTCGGCGCGGGTTGGGACTACTCCGTGCGTTGCGAGAACTCCTTGCGATTCGGCGGCATCGAGCGCGATATCGACACACTCGCGGAACCGTTCCGGCGAGCCGATTTGGTGGTCTGCCGTCAGAACGGCCATGCTGACATTCGAACCGTCCCCTCCGAATTCCGACAAGATATTTGCGGCGGCGAAGGCCAGGCATCCAGCGGTATTGCGTTTACAGGGCTCGGCGATAACGTTCTCGTTCGGGATTCCGGTGCGCGCCGCGCGGATGGGCAGGACGAGATGCTTGCCCGTAACGACATAGACGCGGTCCACCGGTATGAGTGGCTCGATTCGTCGGACGGCCTCGTGCAACATGGTTTTGTCGCCGCTGGTGAGGCGAAGGAGTTGCTTTGGACGGTTTTTGCGGGACAAGGGCCAGAAGCGCTCGCCGGAACCACCGGCCATAATGACAGCTACGCGCGTGAAACTACTTGACTTAGGCATGAATAAATCGGCTCCGAATAGCGTATAATTCTATGCACGATTTGCACGGAAAATACTATCGATCCGCGCGCCGTTGCGTTGTGCGATATTGCTCCGCCGTATTTCGTATGTTACCATGATTATTGGAAGATCATGCGATGCATGTCAACAAGTTAACTTAAGGTCTTAGCGAACGTTATGAATGGTTTTGCGAAACAGATATCGCTCTGGATAATCTTGATTATCATCCTGGTCCTCTTCGTCACCCAGTTCCAGTCGATGAACAAGAAGGGAGTCGAGGAGCCGCACTCCTACCACTTCGATGAAGCTCTTGAATCCGGGAATGTGGAGAAGGTAAGTATTGAGCGCCGAAGCGGAGACGGCAACCAATATATCTTTGAAGGCGTCTACAAGGATGCGGATGGTCCGGGCGCGAAGGGGAACAAGACGTTCAAGTTCGAAACCGATGATTTCTATTTAGAAGAATGGCGAACAGAACTAAGAAAGCAGGACATCCCGGCCGACCCCCAGGAGGCGAACAACACCTGGGGTGTGATCCTCATGAATTTCTTGCCGATCATTCTTATTTTTGGAGTCTTTTGGTTTTTCATGTTCCGCCATATGCAGGGCGGATCGAACAAGGCCATGTCGTTTGGGAAGAGCCGGGCGAAACGCGTGAGTCCTGGCGACCGGCTGGTCACGTTTAAGGATGTGGCGGGCGTGGACGAGGCGAAGGAGGAACTCCAGGAGATCATCGAGTTTCTCAAGGACCCCAAGAAATTTACCAAGCTGGGCGGCAAGATCCCCAAGGGCGTACTGCTGGTAGGGCCTCCGGGTTGCGGCAAGACGCTTCTCGCAAGGGCGGTCGCTGGCGAGGCGAGCGTTCCTTTTTTCAGCATCAGCGGATCGGATTTCGTCGAGATGTTTGTTGGCGTCGGCGCGAGCCGTGTGCGCGACCTTTTCCAGCAGGGCCAGAAGAACGCGCCGTGCATCATTTTTATCGACGAGATCGACGCGGTAGGGCGTCAGCGTGGCGCGGGTCTTGGCGGGGGCCACGATGAACGTGAGCAGACGCTGAACCAACTCCTCGTCGAGATGGATGGGTTCAGCACGAACGAGGGAGTCATCCTCGTCGCCGCGACCAATCGGCCGGATGTGTTGGACAAAGCCCTGTTGCGGCCGGGGCGGTTCGACCGCCAGGTCGTGGTGGCTAACCCCGATGTAACCGGGCGCGAGCAAATCCTCAAGATTCACGTTGAAAACAACAGCATTCCCATGAGCGATGATGTGGATATTCGTACCGTGGCCAGGGGTACGCCGGGGTTCTCTGGCGCCGACTTGGCCAATTTGGTGAACGAGGCAGCCCTTCTGGCGGCGCGCCGCGATCAGGAGGAGGTCTTCGACTACGATTTTGACGAAGCCAAAGACCGAGTCCTCATGGGGCCCGAGCGGCGGAGCCTTGTTATAAGCGAGAAGGAAAAGCGCATCACGGCGGTTCACGAAGCGGGCCACGCCATCGTGTGTCGGCTTCTGCCGGAAGCGGATCCGGTCCATAAAGTGACCGTCATCCCGCGCGGACCGTCGCTAGGGCAGACGAGCTGGTTGCCCGAAGAGGACCGCCACAATGTCTCGAAGAAATATTGCCTCGCGATGATTCGCGTCGCCATGGGCGGACGAGCTGCCGAGGAAATTATCTTTGAGGAGTTTACGAGCGGCGCGGCGGGCGACTTGAAGATGGCAACCGACCGGGCTCACGCCATGGTTTGCGAATGGGGCATGAGCGACTTGGGCCCGATCTCGTTTGGGACGAATCAAGAGGTCTTTCTGGGCCGGGATTTTGCGCGGGAGCGCGAATACAGCGAGGAGACAGCGGCGGCTGTGGACAACGCTATCCACACCATGGTCGAGGATGCTTACTCCGACACACATGCGTTGATTACGAAGCATCGCGCCGTCCTTGACGCCGTTGCCGAGGCGCTGGTGGATAAAGAGACACTCGATGCCTGGGAACTGGACGACATCATCAAGAAGATTGGGGGAGAGGACCTGCTGTCCGACAAGCCGGTGTCAACCCAACCCAAGCGGCAGCGCCCGTCCCCTGTCGTTAAGGAAGACGTGCCTGAAGAGCCCAAGTCGCCGGAAGAACCCGAGGATCTGGGCGATGTCCCGCCGGGGGACATTCTCCCCGATACCGCGTAAGTTGCTGTCCGGGCTGAGCGTGGGCGCACGGGAGATTGCCGCTGCCGCTTCGCGGCGGGAGACCTTGGTCATGGGGGTGGTTAACGTCACCCCGGATTCCTTTTACCCGGCGAGCGCCGCGTCGGAACCCGAGGATGCGTTGGGCCATGCCTGCATGTTGCACACGCAAGGTGCGGACATTCTCGATGTGGGAGGCGAATCTTCGAGGCCGGGTTCGGACTCCGTCGGTTTAGAGGAAGAACTCCGCCGGATTCTCCCCGTGTTCGAGGCCTTGAGTGGAATCTCCGCGACTCTTTCGGTCGACACGTACCGCGCGGAAACGGCCCGGCGGGCCATCGGGTTTGGCGCGACGCTTGTCAACGACATCACCGCGCTGCGGGGCGATCCGGAAATGGCCGCGGTCGTGGCCGAATCGAACGCGGATTGCGTCCTGATGCACATGCTCGGTGATCCGAAAACGATGCAGGTCGCACCGAAGTATGAGGACGTAGTCGACGACATTATCCGCTTTTTCGAGGAGCGTATGGAGTACGCAATCTCGGAAGGGATCGCGGAGGATCGTATTTGGCTTGACCCAGGTTTTGGGTTCGGCAAGACGGTCGATCACAACTTAACAATCTTACGGCGACTGAGAGAATTCAAGAGTTTAGGCAGGCCCATCGTGGTGGGCACATCGAACAAATCGACCATCGGCAGCGTCTTGGACTTGCCCGTGGATGAGCGTGTGGAAGGCACCGCCGCCACCGTAGCCATAGCCATTTGGAACGGGGCCGATTGCGTTCGGGTCCACGATGTTGCGCAGATGAAACGTGTGGCCGCGATGACGGATGCCATCGTTTGGAAGGGCGCCGGCCAGAAAAAAGTTGACGGGGAGCGGAGCGGATGAACAAGAAACTATTTGGAACCGACGGGATCCGGGGCGAAGCGAACACCGGCAACATGGGGGTGGAAACCGTGCTAAAGGTTGCCCGCGCGGCAGGCCACATTTACCAACTCGGGGAACGGTCCCACACCATTCTCATTGGAAAGGACACGCGCCAATCGGGCTACATGATCGAAAACGCGCTGACGGCCGGCCTGCTCTCCATGGGCGTGGATGTCCGCCTCGTCGGACCGCTGCCCACGCCGGGCGTGTCCTACATCATGCGGAGCCTTCGCGCCGATGGGGCGATCATGATTTCCGCCTCGCACAACCCTTACTACGACAATGGCATTAAGTTTTTTGGGCCGGATGGGTTCAAGCTCGACGACAATGTGGAAGCGGAAATAGAACGGCTTGCGTCTGAGGACGATCTGGAGAAGTTTAGCGCGCGGTCCGCGAAGGTCGGGCGGGCCAAGCGCATCGACGATGCGGTGGGCCGCTACATTGAATTCGCGAAGGCTACGTTTCCCAAAGGGATGCGCCTCGATGGCCTCCGGATTGTATGCGACACGGCCAACGGCGCAACGTACCGCGTAGGGCCGGATTGCCTGAGCGAGCTCGGGGCCGAGGTCATTCCCATCGCGAACAGGCCGGACGGCCACAATATCAACGAGAACTGCGGCTCGGTCTATCCCGACGAGATGCGCCAGCAGGTCAAACGCATGCGCGCTGACGCGGGAATAGCTTTCGATGGCGACGGCGATCGCGTCGTGATGTGCGACGAGGAAGGGAACCTACTCGACGGGAATGCACTCCTCGCGATCCTCGCCACGGATATGGCCGGTCGCGGTGAACTGCCTCAACAAACAGTCGTCTCGACGGTTATGGCGAACGACGGCCTTACGAAGGCCTTGGCTGGCCACGGCGCGAATTTGGTCTACACGAGCGTGGGCGACCGCTACGTTGTCGAGGAAATGCGGAGGAACGGCTACACGCTTGGCGGCGAATCGTCCGGGCACGTCATTATGCTCGACTACAACACGACAGGCGACGCGCTCATCGCGTCACTTCAAATTCTCGCGACGATGCGGCGCAAGCAGCAACCGCTTTCGGAATTGGCCTCGGTGTATCACGCGCTGCCCGAAGCGCACGCGAAGGTATCGATCAAGGGCAAGAAGAAGCCGGGGCAGCCGATTCTCGATAAGGTGCGCGAGGAGGGGGAAGCGGCATTGAACGGCGGGGGCCGCATCGTGATCCGCCCGTCAGGGACCGAGCCGATCATCCGCGTGATGGTTCAGCACGAGACGCTATCGACGGCCCGCACAGTGGCGGAGGAACTCGCCGAAAAGATCGCCAAATTGTAAGACGCGAATCGAGAGCGCCCCGATGGAAAGAAGATTAGCCACAGTGGGCACAGAGATCACATAGCGGCGAAGCCGCTACCAAACGGCGACTGCTTCTCAGAAGAAAGACCGCCTCTTCCTGTCATCGCGAGTCAGAACCCGCTTCGCTGGGAGTTGGAGAAGAACGCGGGGGCAAGTTGGCATGGGCTTCTAGCCCATGCATCACGGGCAGGTTGCCCGTGCTACCAGCCAGATTTGAAATTCGATAAAGCATTCAGGGATAAGCCCTGATTGGAATCTGCAGAAGATGCGTCCTTGACAGGAGGTGTGACGAGGCAATCTACCTGACATTTCCCATATGGACGCCCGTGACCACCACGGGCAGGGCTTTTTGTGAG
>CAYNZS010000252.1:0-6130 GCA_964401695.1 uncultured Nitrospirales bacterium | reverse complement strand
GTCCCGGGCTTGGGGGATGCTGTCGTAGGCGTGGAGGTAGACTTCTTCGTATTTGTGACTGCGCCAGAGCCGTTCGATGAACACGTTGTCGACCCAACGGCCTTTGCCGTCCATGCTGATTTGGACGCCCGCATCTTTGAGCACCTGCGTGAAGTCCTCGCTGCTGAATTAGCAGTCTTGGTCGGTGTTAAAGATTTCGGGCCTGCCGTACTTGGCCAGCGCCTCGTTCAGCGCCGCGACACAAGAAAGGGAGAGGGATCTATGCGGAAAGGAGACCGTCGGTCAACAAGGTTAGTTGCAGCATTTATTTCATTGCTTGCGACTTTCGGTATCTTCAGTCTACCGGGATGCCCCGCGTGTGAATACGGTGGGCACGAAGGGGGTATAATCAGGGTTGAGGTCGACAGCAACAAGCTCGGGCGATGCCCTCACGCCGACAGAGGTCCGAGACGGGCCCCTCCGCGCAACCCCTCCAGCACAATCCGGATTTTCTCCTCCGCGTTGAACTTACGCCGCGTCGCCCGCCTGATTTCCTTCACGATATCCTTCGCCATGAACAGATCCTCCTTTCGTCTGCCCACGGCCACTATCCCAAACCCCAATAGACTTCGGCAACCCGCCGATCTGTACCTTAGCTAAACCGGCCCGAGTGTCCCACTTTGGCTGACGGCGAACAGTCAATCGAGATTAATATTTCTTTAAGCGTTAGAAAAAGCTACATGCGTAAACCTCCTAGCTCGGATACCGCTTAACTGAAGGAGCTATACGCGCAGGCGGCGCCGTTCACGCTCTGCCCGCGTTAATCGAAGGCGCCGCCTCCAGCGTTCAACATCGACTCAGGCATCGCCATCCGCTAGACTGGTTGAGTTGACACGTGTAAGCGGCATTAACTATCGTTTTTGGTGAAACGAAGACAAGTAAATGCCTCACGATCTATCGAGTGCGAGGCACAGGACCTAGCTGCCCCTTGGAAAGGAACGAATGATGAACATCGTCCTAGTGGTATTCGATTCGTGGCGTAAAGACTGTGCGAGCGTCTACGGTTCCCCACCGTGGGGAGAGGTGCACACACCGAACTTCGACCGTTTTGCGGAGGAATCCCTGGTCATGACCCGGGCGTTTCCGGAGTCCTTTGCCACTCTCCCCGCGCGGCGCGCGATGTATACCGGCCGCCGGGTGTACCCTTTTCACGACGGCTATTTTGACCTCAAGGGAGACCAGGCCGGTGTTCCCGGCTGGGGACCGATTCCAGAGGAGCAACCGACCCTGGCCGAGTTGCTGAGAGAGTCGCAGTACCGCGGCGGCCTCATCGCAGACTTGTGGCACATGTTCAAGCCGTCGAAGAACTACTGGCGCGGTTTCCATCAGTGGACGTTTCTTAGAGGCCAGGAGGCCGATCCGGGACGCTCGGGGCCCTGGCTGACGCAGGACGAGATCGACCACTGGCTGCCCAAAGAAATTCAGGATGACACGACGTCTTCCCCGAGAACGGGGAAGTTCAATACCCGATACATCAAGGCCTGCATGACCAACATGCGGAACCGAACCCGCGAAGAGGACTACTTTGCCCCGCGGGTATTTAAGGAAGCGGCGCTGTGGCTCGAGCAAAACCAGGACGCCGACAAGTTCTTTCTCACCGTTGAATCGTTCGACCCACACGAGCCCTGGCTGGTGCCCGAGTATTACCGCAAGATGTACCTTGAGGAGGAGGGCAGGGAGCAGGTTATTTCCCTGTACCGGGACGTCTCGGACCTCGACCCGAAACTCCTCGCGCGAACGCAGGCCAACTACAGCGGCGAGGTCACCATGTGTGACCGCTGGTTCGGGTTCTTCATGGACTCGCTGAGGGCGCAAGGCCTACTCGATAACACCATGGTGGTACTGACGTCCGACCACGGTCATTCCGTTGGCGACCGGAATTACATGGGAAAGCGGGCCTATCCGTCGGTGCCCGAGGTGTTCGACGTGCCCCTGATGATTCGCTTTCCTGGCGCGGAACACGCCGGGACCAGGAGCGACCAGTTCGTGCAGCATCATGATATTCCCGCGCTGATTCTGGAGGCAGCCGGCATCGAGCCGCCGCCGGAGATTGAGGGTATCTCCTTCCTGCAGAGCGCCGTTTCAGGGGGCGCCGGGCAGCGCGATCACGTAACCATTGGCTGTAGCTCGATAGTGACTGTAGTTAACGATCGCTGGTGGCTCAACTGCAAGGTCGATGGCACCGGGGTACTGCTCCACGACCTGAAGCAGTCGGATGCTTTCGCGAAGAACGTGGCGCAGGACAATCCCCAGGCTGTAAATGAGCTTTTTGCCATGGCGAGGGCGGATGCCACCGGAGGATTCCCGGACTGGATTCTAGAGGTTGCCCGAGGCCAGAAGGATGCCCCGGGGTGCGGTGACCTCGTGGCCCGTGCATAGCCCGGGCGCCCACTAACTCAAGTTTCGCAAGCATAGGCCTGGAAACACAGAGGCGGATGAGTCTTCGGAAGGCACATCCCGCTCAGTCTATGGCGCCCCCGAGATTTCGCCGGATCCATCCGGCCGCTTGAACCCAAAGTGCCGGTCTGAAAAGTTCGGTTCAAAGTTTCAGTCGGAAAAGGTAGCGGAATATTGTCCATCCGCCAAATGGAGTCCAACGATGATTGAGAGCCCTCTAGAATTTCCGAAGAGAATGCTGCATTATTAGTGGGAAACGCGCCCTGAGGTGGTCACATCGTCACGTTTTTTCGGTATTGGAGAAGGGGAATTCGCATGGCAGTCAATGAAGCCGCGGCGTTGTCGCTGAACCGGCGTATTGAAGAATTCTTGCTTGAACGCGGTGCTATTAAGGTGGGGTTCGCTACGGTCGAAACACTGGCCGGGGGCCCGCCGAGTGTGGATCTTGAGTATAAGCTCAAGGGCGCGCGCTCGGCCGTAAGCTATGCTTACCCACTGAATAAAGAGCATATCCGCCCCTTCCTGGGGAAGGAGGATCGCGGCGCGCACGAGAAGGACGACTGGGACACGATGGCGTGTACGAAGGCGCTGTCGTGGGAGTGTGCGGAGGTGTTGGTGGCGGAAGGCTACGCATCGAGGGGTACGACGGCCAACCTCAAGTTGCGTACCGAGATGGAGGACTGGGGAAAGGGTCAATATCCCGACATCAGCCACCGCTACATCGCCGTGCGGTCTGGCGTGGGCTCTTTTGGCTGGTCGGGCAACGTGGGCATCGAAGGCTACGGTACGACCGTTATTCTCGGCACTATCGTCACCACTGCCGAACTCGCCGCCACGGGCCCCATTTCCGAAGAAGAGAATTTTTGCGAGATGTGCAAGGCCTGCGTGGAGTCATGCCCGACGGAGATGTTCGAGAAGGACCGGTCGCGGTCGGTCACTATCGGCGGCGTCACCTTCTCCTACGCCGAGCGCAGGGACTACGGGCGGTGTGGCATGTGCTGCGGCGGCGCTACGGGCCTCGACAGGTCGGGCGAATGGTCGACGTGGTCGCCCGGCCGTTTCAAGCTTCCCAATCCCAAGGACGATGCGGAGGAGGAGTTGCAGGGGATCCAACAGCGCGCTGCAAAGGCCCATAAGCAACGGCCCCCGCTCCCAGGCGGCACCGATTCGAAGGTGAAGCTTCACGCCGACCCCGATGCGGTATTGCCGAAGGTCTACTTGACCTGCGGCAACTGCCAGCTCGTGTGTTGGGGCGACAAGAAGAAGACTGTGGAGAATCTTTTTATTCTTCGGCAATCCGGCTGCGTCATCCAACGGCCCGACGGTGCCATCGAGATCCTGCCCCCGGAAGAGGCGGAAGCCGAGCTGAACAAGATGGATCCCGAGCAGCAAGCGCTTTATCGCTGAGCCGGCCTTTCCGAATTGGACGCCGCCCATAGAAGTTGTGACGAATGCCGAAGAGTTTACCAATGTTCTATAGGCGCTCTGCCGGCGTAGAGCGCGTGGGCAAACGAGAAGCCCTGCCCCGAAGGGGCCCCGGCTACAACCCCAAGTCCCTTCGGGACAAATCCTGCCTGCGTCGTCTGATCCGGTATTTCGGCGTGGGTTCCCTTCGCAGTCCGCAACCGTCATAGACTCCAGTGGTCCGAGTGCTGCGTTCGCCCCTATCGACAGGCCCTCTCACAAACGCCGGAACGGCAGAGTCGGCGGTTTAACGATGAGTTGCTCCGGTCATCTCACCGGGTTAGGATCCCAAAAGTCAGACGGACAGGGCGCATTGATGTACGCGCTTCTGCGGCAAGTTGCCCGCCACGCGGCATCGATGGCTACCGTGTATGGGCCGCACTCCGCTAGAATGCGGCGATGCCGCGCAAACTCAAAGCAACGGTCCGCTACGACGGCACGAATTTTTCCGGATGGCAGGTCCAGCCCGGGCAGCGCACCGTGCAGGGGGCTATCGAGGAGGCTCTCGCGACTATCGCGGGACGCGCGGTGCGCGTGATTGGCGCGGGCAGGACCGACGCGGGGGTCCATGCGCTGGGGCAGGTCTTTCACGTCGAGTGGGAGGACGCTCGGGGACCGGACGCCCTGAGGCGCTCGCTCAGCAAGATGCTGGGTCCGGAGATTCGCATCGAAGCGATCGAGGTGGCACCGGAAGACTTCCACGCAATAGTGGATTCGACCGCGAAGCGCTACGCCTATGTCTTTTCCGGCGCGTCCCACCCCGACCCCTTCGTCGATCGCTATGCCTGGACATTGCTGTGGCAGGTCGATCAGACTCGTTTCGCCGAGCTGGCGCAGCGGCTGGTCGGCGAAAGGGATTTCGCGGGTTTCTGTTCCAGCGGATCTTCGGCAAAGACGACGGTTCGCGAGATCTACAGCATTCGCGTTATGTCCGGCCCCGTGGTCGGTCCGAACGATCGTGGCGACTTCTGGCACACCGAGTTCTCGGGAAACGGATTCCTCTACAAAATGGTTCGCAATATCACCGGAACTCTGATCGACATCGCACGGGGAAAAGTGCCGGAAGAGCGGTTGGACAAGTTGCTGTCGTCGGCCGGCCCCTACATGGGATATACCGCTCCCGCTAAAGGGTTGTTTCTGATGGATGTCTCGTATTAGAGCATCGATTCACACGGTTTCCATTTTATCCGAGCGAACGCCACTCACAATTCCCGGGGAGCAAACCCACCCGTGTCCAAATCCAAAGACTCGAAGAAGATACCCATCGGCGGGACGCCTCTTACCGACAATCCCTTCGCGGCCTTGGGCGGAAGCCGGACCGATCTCCCTCCCGGAGATGCGCCAATTTTCAATGAGAAGGCCACGGAGAAATCTTTTGCGCGGCCCTACCGCGTTGAGAAAACGCGAAAGGGCCGATTGCCCATCGCCCTAGAAAAGCGGGCGCGCGGGAAAGTCGTTACCGTAGTGAAAAACATTTCGGGCGACAGCGAGGCCCTGTTGAAGGAATTGAAACGACGTTGCGGCGCGGGCGGCGTGGTTCGCGACGACTCGGTCGAGATTCAAGGCGATCACCGAGAACGGATAGATGCCTATATCGAGGAAGTAACACGGCCATAGCCCACCGCGCTCACGGATCCAGTTCGTCATCCCCGGGATCGTCATCCGGATTTAGTATCGCCAAGTCCTGCGCGGCCGTGTTCATAACCGCTTCGGCGACATAAATGGGGCAGCCCACCCGAACCGCGACGGCTACTCCGTCGCTCGGGCGCGTGTCGATGCGCAAGACTTGCTCGACCACCCCGTCTCCCGATTTTCGTTCCACATTCAGGTGGGCGAAGAAGGTGTCGCTTTCAAGCTTATAGATGGTAACGGACTCCAATTCGCCACCCAGTCCCGCGAGCAAATTGCAAACCAGGTCGTGCGTCATCGGCCGCCCAACCTTCTCCTCCATAAGGCCCATCTGAATCGCGTTCGCTTCGTTCAAACCCACAACAATAGGTAACACCCGATCCTCATGGCGCAGCAGCACCATGGGATGGCTATTGGCGCCTTCATGCACACCGAGTATTTCGACCGCTACCATTTCGGCCTCCCGTTTGATTCAACGTGGCCTATTATACAACGCGCGGCCCGGTAGATCGAAGACTTGGCGGTTCATCCGAGCCCCGAACATCCGCCCGGATTCATATACTAAGTGCAACAGGCATGGCTTTTTGGTTTAGGGCCGTGG
>CAYNZS010000251.1:0-6132 GCA_964401695.1 uncultured Nitrospirales bacterium | reverse complement strand
CTTTATGCGAAAGGAATCGGCTTTTCTCAATAGGGATGGTGAAATATCCGGGTTAACCGCAATCGTCCTAGAGCGATTTAGTACAACAATGACATCACAAGTGTTTCTTAGGAGCGCCCCACCTCCGTATCGGGGCAAATTGTGAAATGCCGACCGTCCCCCAGCCCCTCCCTAAACCAGGGAGGGGGGTTCGTTCTGTCATCCTGACCGAAGTGAAGGATCTCGATACGCCACAAGCCCAATGAAATGAAGAGATACTTCGCTTCGCTCAGCATGACGGATAGGATGGAAACAGTATGGATCGATAGACTAGTTCGCGGCGCTATTGACAAGCGATGCGGCGACGTACGCCATGGCCATGGCCAATCCGTCAGGGAACGCAGTCCCTGGAGGATCGCCTCTTAGGACACTACGCAGGACCCCCAGCACATAGGGTTCAAGACGAGAAAGTTGTGCTGGAACCCGGCGGTAGAGCATGGCCAATCCCCCTAAGACCCGAGCAGCTTGAACGCCTTCCATGTCCGCGAGCGCATCCAGGCTTGCGGCCACTGCCTCCTCGAAAGCCGGGTCGTCGACCGGTATCGCGTCTGCAATCGAGGACAAGGAGATTATGTCGGCCGGCCACGGTTCGTCAAGACTCCCGAGGTGGTTGACAAGCAGCACGTCCAGCTGCCTCTTGCGGCGAATCCAGCTTTCAGGCGCGTCTTCCTCCGCAAGATCGGCGATTTCAAGAGCCTGTCCGATTCCCGCGCGCGTGGCTACCAGCAGACCGAAAGACTGGACGTCTCCTAAACCGCTGACATCGAACGAGTGCAGCGGGCGGCCGTCGCGCGCATCCATCCACGACGCGAGAAAATCGCCGGACAGGGCCACCGCTGGCCAAACTTTCTCGAGAAATACCCGGCGCTCTTCGTCGGGCAACAGCGACCCATGAAACAGCATGGCCTTTATCATTCCCGATGGCGCTTCAACGTCGAGAACGACATGCGGAGACGCCGGTTGTCCATCGGCGTATAGGGTGGCCGGTAGCGAGCCCACCGGCATCCCACGGCGATACACGCGCCGAACGCTCTGGGCGAGAAAGAGACAATGGTGCTCCGCGGCCTCGCGAAACCCGGCCAGGTCGAGAGCGTAAGTCCGCCAGAAGGCATCGCGCGGCCAGTCGCGCGCAAGCGGGGGTTGGGCCGCCGGACTGCGGACCACCGCGCCGCTTTTCCGGTCTTGCATGACCGGCAAAAGCGCCCGAAGCCGCTCCATGAGTGCCTTCACATCGCCGTCGCTAGTATGCAACGCATCGAGATCGCCTAGAGAATCGCCCTCGTTCAACAGCACGTCTTCCATGAACGCACCATATCCGCGTAACCGTGTCTGCTGCAAGAGAGTAGTAGCGCCGACAAGCGTATCGTCGATGGCTACGAAGATCCTCGCGGCGTGCTGACCATCTTCTTCCGGTTCCAGGACGATACGCTGAACGCTGAAGGGTTCGCCCACGGCGCTACGACGACCTTCCCGACCGACCGGTAACTCCGCGGAGGGCCCGGCAAACCGCGAGCCGACTCGAAAGCCCTCCACTTCCTGCGGCTTGCCTATCGCTATCCAGACCCCCGCACCAAAGGCCCCCCAGTCCTCCAACGTCGCTTCGGCGCGTGCCCAGTCCAGGGCGCCGGGCGATTTCGGCCGAAAGTGGACCACCTCGTTTCCGTCTTCTCGCGCGAACGCCGCGAACCCATTCAATCGGTCGTCATACCAGTCAGCAAGGGGGAGTTCGAGGTACTTCCGCGTACAAGGCGCAAGATTTGCCGACCAGTAGACGCTCGCCGGGTTTTCCAATCCGGCCACGAAGATATGGCTCGCGAACACATCCCACTCCGGATGAACGGCGAGGGTCCGGACAACCTCGATTGGCGAATCGCGCAACATCGAAGTCGTTCGGATGACCGGCGGCGACCCTCCCCCGTATTCGTTCCGGTTTGTCCAACGTGGATCTTCCATCCACACCACCTCGTTCCCAACCTCTACACCCCAGCGAAGCCCTTGACCTGCCTCCACGCTCGTGACTCCCTGCGTGTCGGCGCGGCTTCGGTAGTTGACGTGATCGAAGTAGCTCGGGCTGGGCCAACGGCATAGGGCAATCGTGCCCTCGCCGTTGATTCCAACAGTAAGGCCGCCGTTACCCGTGACGGCGCACAAGTCTCCGGGGCCGTACAACTCTCCGAGCGATTCAATCTCGCCAGCAGCCACAGGCAACGATACGAGAATGATCGCTAGCCGGGATATCTCTCCGGTTTTCGTAGCGAGACGGTGGAGAGGGTTGTTATGTCGAGACCTATTCGAAGCCTTTCGGAGGACAGCGTGGCGGGTCACGCCGAGACCGAAAGGCGAGAAAAGTCTCGTCAGAGCAGCCTTATCCGCCGTCGCAGTAGAAAAACGGTGAGATATCCCGGCTAAAAGTCTGTTTGTCATCTGGACCTCGTGGGCGCTTCCACTTCAGCCACATACCCCTTGAAATCGAGCCGCGAATCCCTAAACACCCCCTCCAAACGGAGCGCTCCCAGTACGCGAAACATTTCGAGGTAGGGCAGATACTGCGCCTCGACATCCTCACGGTTCCGGCGGCGGATTAGCTCGCGACCGGCCGCTTCGAGAAGAAGTTCCTCGACAAGCCCCGAACACCGTTCCCAATCGAGGGTCAGCCGAAGTTCCCCGCTCGGCCGTGCGCTAGGATCCGCGTTCGCAAAGGCCCGCGCCAACTCTGCCATGAGTGGTTCCTGGCTAGTGATCAGTTGAATGGCGCCATCCGAAGCCGCGCACACAGATAGTTTCTCTCCCGCCCAAGGCCGAATCCAGCCTGCGAAAGCCCCCCACTCATGTTGAACGGCCTCGGGCGGCAAGGGCCTTAAGTAGCCAGGAGCAAGCGCCGCCGTTAGATATGCCATTTCAGGTACTGCCAACGCTTCGGTCGTATCCACTGCCGTCAACGCGAACTCGAAGGGGAGGCCGGGTGCGGCCCAGCCCTCCGGCAGCGCCCGGGACGACCTCTCTACGACCTGATAGACGAGTTCATATACCGGAACGCACTTCAGCGCGTAGAAAACGAGGCCGCTCAGTTCCTCAGATGCCGTCCCGGCCATTGTCAGCAGCGGCGGCTTGGACAGGAATTCAGCCAACCCATCGCGAGGCGCGGCGGGGCCGTCCGGAACAGCGGCAGGGGCCTCACGATTTCCATCTGGCGACTCTCCAGCTATCCAACCGCGAACCGGCAATCCATCTTCGGGCGTGAGAATAATTTCCCCATCGCGCCCCGAGAACCAGCGCAATCCAGCCGTTCGCTTTTCCGGGAGGGCGGCGCGCTCGAGAACCGAGCCGGATTTCCGAAGAGACACGACCGCGGAGGCCGAACGCGACGCGAGAAGGTACCCATTGCGCCAGGCATAGAACCAGTCACCATGGCGGGAAACGCCGTTGGATTTCGACGCCTTGCCCCGGAGGCGACTCAGAAAATCGACGGCGCGCAGGAGTAGGCCTGGGCGCAGGCATACCCCTATCCCATCGTCCCTCCCAGCCACCACAAGCGAACGCCCAAACCATGCCGACCAGCGGGCGGGCGTAGGCCGAACCCCCATGGCCTCGTGCGCGGCCAATTGCCACTGTTGGAGGGGAGAGTGCGTTTCGCCCTGGAGCCGGGCAGCCGTGTCAGTCTCTTCGAGCGCTCGCCAGAAGCCGTCGAATTGGTCAGTATACGCAACCCATCTCGCCCCGGCGAGATAAAACCCCAGGTGCGGCAGGCTCTTGAGATAGGAGTCCGTCGCCAGAAGCGCGACGGCGACCGAAACCGCAAACGCGAGCGATAGCCTCCGCCTATGGCGACGGCGGGCCCGCTTGCCCGGATCAGCCTCTGAGATATTTTCGTTCAATACCGCCAACCGCCTCAGGATTGCGGCGAATCCCAGATCTCTTGCTTATCGCGCTCGCGCCTTTCTTCTATCGAGGCTAGCTCCGCGGCCAGTTCGGCCTTCAGCTCGCCAGCCTCCTCAGGGGTCGTGGCGGCGATACGCGATTCATAGCCCAACGTGGCTTCCGCGACCTTGGAGTCGTACAACGTATCGATGTCCGCGATGCGCGCCTTCTCCTCTCCAGATAGCTTGCGCGATGGGCCCGATTTGGCCTCCATCCGTTCCATGGCAAGTTCATATGCGCTCTTCACGATGTAATCTCCGTTCGGTACAGGTTAGTCACGAAACTCGTCATCCAAGACGCTCGATATGAAACGTTCCAGCGATACAGGATAATAGCGGGCGTCCGGCGTGATAAGCACTCCGGTCGTAATGTCCTCCATTCGCTCAAGTTCGCTTATGGTGTCCGAGAGCAAGTCGTCAATCGATACATCGAGATGCGCCAATTCAAGATGTTCCGATTTGCATTCCACCGGCCTGCCACGAAAGCCCAGGAAACCAAATATACGCCCTGAAAGCTCCAAGTCGACGTTCTCTTCGCCGAAGATCTCTTCATAGCTTGGTTCGAGATGCTGCGGGCGAATCAGGAACCGGGGGGAAACACTGATTTTACCCTTGACCTGCGTTGTCTTACCCCCGTCGCCGATGGATTCGCCCAGACAGACGTAAGGCAAATTGTGATAGGCTTTCACAATCCCATACGTTGGGCGCCTTACGACAACCGTCCGCTCATAGATCTCTTGCATCTGCTCACCGCCCAAGGGCATGCGTGCCGCCTCTCTGCTTGATTTGCTCGATTAGCCAGGATATCTCCAATCATGATTTTAGCGCACGGCGGTCATAGTGGGCAAAATGCTGGCCCGCGCCGCGATTACAAGAGAAGCTCGGCCCTCAGGGATCCGTGCCGACGACGTCGTGGCGACAGATTCAATGCGCATGTCCGAACCGCGCCTGCGGGGGCGAAAGAGAATATCGACCACGCCGCGCACCTCGATCCTGCCACCACGCTAATATGATGCCTCGTCCCGCCACACGAACGCAACGAAAAATCGCCGAGATACCCGGTCATGTATAACGAAAGGCCCCACGAGACCGAAGTCCGTGGGGCCCAGATGATTCTTTCTGGAAACGCCTAGCGCTTGGAGAATTGGAAATTCTTGCGGGCGCCGGGCTGTCCGTACTTCTTGCGCTCGACGACGCGGGCGTCGCGAGTGAGAAGGCCCGCGCCCCGCAAGGCCGGCTTGTAATCCGAGTTGGCCTCTACGAGCGCCCGCGCGATACCCAAGCGCAACGCGCCGGCTTGACCGCTAAGGCCGCCCCCGTCGCAACGGGCTCGCACGTCAAACTTCTCGTCCGTTTCGGTCGCCACGAATGGCTGCCGCGCCAACATCACCAGCACCTCGCGCGCAAGATACTCGTCAATGGGTTTTCCGTTGACCACGATCCTGCCGGTGCCAGGTTTGAGGCGCACTCGCGCCGTCGCCTCTTTGCGCCGCCCTACGGTTACATATTCGCCGGATACGTCTGCCACGTTTATCTACTCCCTCAGCCGTTCTTCGCTGTATGGGGTTCAGGGTTCTGGGCCTGGTGTGGATGCTCGGGGCCTGCATAGACACGCAGATTCGTCGCCAAAGAGCGCCCCAGCCGGTTATGGGGCAACATCCCCGTAACGGCCATCGTCATCGCGCGGGTGGGATGCTTCTCCACCATGGACTCGTAATTCGTTTCTTTAATGCCACCCGGATAGCCCGAATGGCGATAGTACATCTTGTCGGTTCTCTTGTTGCCAGTCAGAACCGCCTTTTCAGCATTCACAATAATGACATGATCGCCGCAATCGAGGTAGGGCGTGAATTGCGGTTTATGTTTTCCTCGGAGCAGCTTGGCCGCTTCCACGGCGACGCGGCCAAGCACTTGGCCTTCGGCGTCGATTACAAGCCACTTCTTGACTGTTTCCCCCTGCTTGGGGACGTAGGTCTTCGTTGACATCTTTCCTCCGGGATAAAAGCGGTGCGTCGAAAGGTCCGTTAGATGAGCGTACGACGAGCACTCATCTTAGCAAACGCACGGCGGCATATCAACTAGAATCTCGTCACCTGCTCTCGCCCGGATTCATATACTAAGGTGGATGTGACGCCGACTTTGGTGGAGGCGGCGGGGGGCGGGGCCATTGATGGAT
>CAYNZS010000250.1:0-6281 GCA_964401695.1 uncultured Nitrospirales bacterium | reverse complement strand
AAGATTGCCGCAGTCGCTGTCGCTCCCTCGCAAAGACGGTTGAAGGTTCTATTTAAGACAACAGTGAGAACCAATATTCAATTGGCGCGACCTCCGGGACCCGTTGGAGCCAAACCTGCGCTTCCGGAGGAAGCGCGCCGAACCTATCGCCGTCCGGATGAATGCCTGCGAGGATCAATCGGGGTCCACGTATTGCGGAGCGCGTTCCTCGAAATTGGATTTCACCGCTTCCACCTGATTCGCTCCACCGATCAACTGGCGCTGAAGCGTCACCTCAAGTTCAAGACTCTCTTCTCGCTCGCCGCGCCACGTGTTCTCGAACAACTGCTTTCCGAGCCGTATCGCGCTTGGCGACTTACTAGAGATAGTCTCGGCCATATCCATTGCCGCTTCGAGAGGCGTTTCACTGACCTGCGTGACGACCCCGAGAACTGCGGCTTCAACACCTTCGAAGATCCGGCCGGTAAAGGTGAGTTCCTTGGCGACATCGAGACGCACCAAATCTCGCAGAGTCTGGGAAATACTGCAGTCCGGTATCAGTCCCCACTTGATCTCCATCACCGACAAGCGGGCGTTGGGCGCGGCGATACGAATATCGGCGCCCATGGCAAGCTGAAAGCCGGCGCCGAAAGCCACGCCATGAACGGCGGCTATGACCGGCACAGGCACATATTTCCAAACCATTCCGGGTTGTTGGGCCGAAGTGCCAGGCGTCCTGCCAGTGGGTTTGCGTTTTCCCGTAACTGGCCCGTCGTCGGTCTCACCGGCCATGCTGCGAAAACCCGCGAAGTCGAGCCCTGAGCAGAACCCGCGCCCGTTGCCCGACAATACGATCGCGCGTATCGACTTGTTGTCCATCAGAGACTCACCGGCCTCCGTGAGCGCGTCGAACATGTCCGACGACAGGGCATTGTATTTCTCGGTCCGGTTCAGGCGCACATCCGCCACGCCATTAGCATTGATGTCAATTGTAACAAGTTCGCTCACAGTGGATGCTCCTTATTGGGTCTATTGTGATTCGATCTTACGTGTGCAGCACAAGCGCAAAGCAGTACGGGGATTGTCCCAAATGGCGTCGGCCTCTTTCTGATCGCGTCTTCTCAAGGCACCGGCTTTAACGGCGTCTACTGGCCGAGCCCGCCAACCGCGATCCACCTTCCCAGGCCCCACTACTCCACCCCTTACAGGCCGTGCGCCGTCCTCGCGATGATGGTGTCCTGCAATTCCTTGTCCAGCGCGGTAAAGTACGCATTGTAGCCGGCCACCTTTACCATGAGGCCCCTGTAATCCTCCGGCTTCTCCTGCGCGGCCCTCAGAGTTTCCGAGGAAGTCACGTTGAGTTGCAGGTGAAATATCTTCTCATCGACGAAAGTCCTAAGCAGATCGGCGACTCTCTTAACGCCGTCTCTATTGTTGAACACCGCCGGATCGATGCGCGTAGTAAAGGATAGCCCCGCTAGCACCTCGACACCGTCCACCTTGCCCATCGACCTCAAGGCCGCGGTCACGCCATTCACGTCCTTACCGGTGCTGGGCGAACCGGCGGGCGCGAGTGGTTCGCCGGCCGGCCTCCCCGAGGGGAGCGCTCCGACGGCCTTGCCCGCGGGCACGTAAGCCGCCATGGACGAGCCACCAGGGCAGCCGTGCCCGCCGCGCAGGTTCGTCAGCTTCACGAACTCGGTCGCCCACTCGTGTATAACCCAAGTTTTCTGCGCATCAGCAACATCTTCGTCGTTCCCAAACTTAGGCACGTTCGAGCACATCCGTTGGATATCCTGATGGCCTTCGAAATTGGCATCCAGGGCATCGCACAGTTGGGCCATGGTGATCTTGCCCTCGTCGAATACGAGCTTCTTGATCGCCGCCAGCGAATCCGCGGCATCCGACGATCCCACCTCCGTTCCCCCGGTGTTGAAGTTGTAGTGCGCCCCGCCTTCCTCCCGGCACAGCCCCTTTTCGACACAACCTTCTATGAGCGCCGATTCATACACGCTTGGGCATAGATCAATGATCTTCTGCTCGAGGACATCGCCCTCTTTCTGAGAGTTGTTTCTCATGAGAACAACTTGCTCGCGAAACGCTTCCTGCACGTCTGCGAACGACGTGAACTGGCGTGGGTCGCCGGTCTCCGCGCCGATCTTCTTGCCGTCCTTGCGCCGGACGCCGTTGGTCAACACAAGCTCCAAAGCCAGAGCGAGGTTGTGGCCGGTAATGTAGAGATATCCGGAATCCTTGCCGGGGATCCCAAGCTCCAGACACCCAATGTTTGCCGCGGAGCGGGCATCTGTCAGGGTGACGCAAGGCCCCCCCATATCTCCCCTGGCGAGGGCCTGCGCAACCATGACGTCGTGGTTGAGGTATTGGGGATGGCCGGTCCCAAGCGCGGTAAGCTGGGTCGCCTTGATCAGAAGATCATCCGGCGTCTTGCTGTGGAGCAGCACAGCAATCCAGGGAAACACCAGCCGGGTATGCATCGTGCTCTCGATGAACAAGTGCGACAGCGCGTTGGTGGCGTCATTCCCGTCGCTTCCCACGCCCCCTACACCCATCGCCGCCGGGCCAGGCGTTTCGTTCACCTTGATCATGTAGCAATCGATCAATTCGACGGCCTGCTCGCGGGTGATCCTGCCCTCGCCGATGTCCTTCTCATAGTACCGGTACAGATACTGGTCCATCCTACCCAGGCTATAGCCCGCGTGCGGGGCCATCTCCCAGAACAAGAGCAGATAGGTAAAGTGGTACGATTGAAGCGCTTCGTGGAAAGTCCGCGCCGGATTCGCCGGCACCCAGTCGCATACCTCGGCAATCGCCAGCAACTCTTGCCTTCTTAGCGCATCGAACTCCTCCTCTGCCAGAGCCCGCGCCTTGGCGGCGTAGCGCGCACCCATCTCGGCGGCCGCCTCCATCGCCAAAACGACGCCTTCAAGGAAGGAGATCTTCGCCGACTCCTCAGGATCGGATCGGTCAACCCGGGCCAAACGCTCTTCGGCTTCCCGCTTGATTCCCAAAAAGCCTTTCTCAAGCACCTTCTCGTAGCCATGAATATTGTGCCCGTAATGCCAATTGGCGACACGCCCCGCCCTGCCCTGTTCCTCCCAGTACGGCGCAAGCTCTTCTTCCAACTCCCTCATGTCCGCATCGCTCAACCCTGGAAGAGAGGCGTGAACCACGATTCCTTGACCGCCCGCCCGCCGTTTTCGCTCCGTGGCATTCGCACCGGGGACCAGGTTCTGGCAACGGCGCTTGTCGCTGGAAGAACCGACGATGAGCTCATCAGGATAGATATCGATCGGCAACTCCCTGGCGATAGCGGCGAAGACCTTAGCCCTGCGGGTGACCATTGGCTCGCCCTCGGTCTCCTTCATCGCCTTGGCTTCGATTCGTGCCCGCGCGATCGAAACCGACTGCTCGATGTTGAAGAACTCCTCCCGGAGCCTCTCAATCCGTGGCGTCGGTTCGATTTCCACAACCTCGCCTACCGGGGTCTGCTCGAATGCAGGCCTTTCCAGAGTATTTAACATAATAGTGTCCTCTTTTCATTTCAGTCGGAGAGACTCGCCAGGCAATATTCCTCGCCAGCCTCGCACTCCATCAGACCATGGCGGGCACGGAAATGAGACTCGCGGCATCTGACGGTGCTGGTGACCACTGCTAACCTGAATTTGACCACAGTGCGCAGGTCAACTTCAACGCAACCATGATCGACACGGCGATGAAGCTTCGTGGCTACTATTCCGCGCGCGCTCGACCCTCCACAAAGTCCCACAATCTCATGGCTGGGACAACAGTCGATTCGGAGCTCTCGTTACTTTCACAATTCACCCCCGGCACGGAGATGTCGAGCTGTTAAGGACACAAATTCCCGGAGCATTGGGTGGCGCCTCCAAGCGAACTTAAAGGTTCCACCGGTTTTTCTTGTGTTCTTCTACTTATCTCCCGCGACGCGGGTTAGTGGACAGCATCTACGTCCTCTTTCGCCAGCACAGCCAGGAAATCGTCAATCTCTTCGGGCGGCATCTGGGGGTGGTGGCCGACAACGAGGCAAAGGCCCCGGCCCCCGACTTCACGAACCACCTCGAGCGCGCCGTCGAGATCGACACCAACCTGGCATAGCTTTCCGCCGGCCTTGATCCGTTTCAACAGCGGCATCCAATGAGGCACCTTGGGCTGGCCTTCACCGGGGACCCACTGGATCCCGCTGAGGCTGTCCAACGAAAGCAATGTATCCAGGTGCCGGATCGCCCCCTCGCCGTCCAAGTGGAAAAAGCTGTGATCCATTTGCTGGAAACACCTATCCAGGTTCGGCAAGACAAACCGCTCAAACATCTGCACGGAAATCATGTAGATGAAGTCGGACTCGTGCATGAACGTGCGCCCCGGCGACCAGACATTCCCCCAGTTCGACGTGCCCCGGCCCACCTTCTCGATGAGACTGGCCGCCTCGTCATAGTAGCGTATCCAAATGTCCGCAATGTCGTTCGTCACACGGATGACCTCATCCGGATAGTCGTTCAGGTCATAGAGTAGCTGCTGCATCTTCCGGAAGTTCCCAAGCAGATCAATAATTCCGCCATAAACGATGTCGCAGATGGTGATCTTGTCGCCCCAGCGCTCAATGGCTGTATTGGTAATATCGAGTACGCGGCGCCACCAGATATTGTTGGGGTCGTGGGTAAAGTTCAGTTCCTCGAAGGGCACGGTTTCTTCAGACTCAAACCATACGGTACGCTCCTCTGGCTTCGGCGTCACATTGCCGCCGAGGAACGCAGTGCCGAGCCCTGAACCGAAATAAGGCCCGAAGGTGGGGAGCGAATCGGCATAGTGGCATACGTTCTCCAGCCGCGGCTGGAAGTAGTCGAGCACCTCGCCCGCCGGCGTATCGAGGAAGAACTTCTCCGTGAGCTGTTTCGGGTCCCAATGCAGGCGCTGAGCGCGCCCGCGCATGACGACAATCGGCCGCCTCAGTTCCCCGGCCCACCACTCGGTCCAGGCCTGTTCGATGCCTGCCCGTTTTTCTTCGTCAAAATGCAGATTGATGCTCATGCCTAAATCCCCTATTGCTTTCGTATCGTTGTTCGGCCTTTGGTCGGAACAACCTTGCCCCAAGTCTGTTCGAGGGCAAAAGCGAAGATAGGGGACTTTGGGGCTCCTTCAAAAGCAGTGCCCAGCAAAGCGAGGCGCGAGCGCGGACGGGACTGTCCCCCCTTTTTGCGAACTTGACAGATTAATTCCGATCAAAGGCCCGAGCAACCTATAGCGCAAAGCCGACCTACATCCCGTGCTCTGTTCTGGCTATGATACTATCCTGAAGCGCATCGCTAAGTTCTGTAAAATAGGCATTATAGCCAGCTACTTTTACAATGAGCTCACGATACTTCTCCGGCTCCACTTTCGCCGCTTTCAACTCGTCCGAGGAGACGATGTTAACTTGGAGATGATAGATTTGTTGGTCGATGAAGGCCCTTACCAGGTTCACCATTCTCGTCAGGTCCCCACCTTCGAAGACCTCGGGACCGAACCGCAGGTTAAGCACGACCCCGCCGAGTATCTCGACATTGTCGACCTTGCCCATGGATTTCAGGACGGCCGTCGGGCCCATGAGGTCTGCGCCCGGGCAAGGCGAGGCGGCATCCGCCAGGGGCATCCATGCGTGCCTTCCCGAGGGAAGGGCCCCAACGGCTCTGCCCGCGGGCACGTGGGCCCACATAGGCGATCCGCCAGGACAACCGCAACCACCGCGTAAGTTCCTTATCTTGTTGAACTCGGCCATCCATTCATGCAACACCCAGACCACCTGCTCGTCGGCATAGTCGTCGTCATTGCCGAACTTAGGGGCGTTTCGCAACATCTGACGAACATCTTCGCCGTTCTTGAAGTCCTTATCCAACGCATCGCACAACTGCGCCATCGTCAGCTTCTCATCCTCGAAGACAAGCTTCTTAATGGCAGTCAGCGAGTCGCCGACATCGCTAGAAGCGAGCTCGGCTCCGCCGTTGTTAAAGTTGTAGTGAGCCCCCCCAAATTCTCTGCATATGCCCTTCTCAATGCAGTCGTCCAGCAGCGCCGACTCGTACACCGTTGGAGACAATTCCATGATGTCTCGTTCCTGAATGCTGCCTTCTATCTGAATGTCCCTTCTCATCTTCTCCAGTTGCTTCAGATACGCCTCTTGCACTTCTTCGAAGGAGGTGAATTTCCTGGGGTCGCCTGTCTCTACTCCTATCCGCTTCCCGTCAGTCCGCCGCACGCCGTTGGTCATCACGAGTTCCATGCAGGTGCCC
>CAYNZS010000249.1:0-6283 GCA_964401695.1 uncultured Nitrospirales bacterium | reverse complement strand
GTCAAATATAGGAGGACCTAAACAACCGGCCAAGAAAAATACCCGGATACCAGACGCCATACGAAGTCTTTCTAGAACAACGAGAGGAACACCGTGTTGCACTTAGAGATTGAATCCAGGATCTCGGCGCAATCGCGGGGATCGGGCGTCGGCCCTGCGCGTTCAGGCATACTTGAGCGCTTGTTCCAGCGCGGGCGCAATGGTGTTTGCGCCAGCGCAATCGGCGATACCGGTCAGAAGGAGCCTTCGGTTGGCGGAAGAAGAGAAGAAAGAAGAGATCAACTATTCCAGGGCATGGGGCGAAGCCAAAGAGATCATGTGGCGGCACCGCCGACGCCTTGCCTTGGGCCTCGTTCTCATGTTGGTCAGCCGCCTGACTGGCCTCGTGCTGCCGCTATCCTCGAAGTGGGTGCTGGACGAGGTGATCGGCGTCAACAATCTTGAGATGTTGAACCTCATCGTTTGGGCGGTCGCACTGGCAACTTTGGTTCAGGCGGCGACATCTTTCGCTCTCTCGCAGGTGCTCGGGGTGGCTGCACAGCGGGCGATCATGGAGATGCGCAAGACGGTTCAGCAACACATCACGCGACTGCCGACAAGTTACTTCGACAATACGAGATCGGGTGTGCTGATATCGCGCGTCATGACGGATCCAGAGGGAGTTCGGAATCTGGTCGGCACGGGCCTCGCCCAGTTGACGGGCGGGCTGGTGACCGCGTCGGTCGGACTATGCGTATTGTTTTGGCTCAATTGGAAGCTGACCTTCGTCGTCATCTCCATTCTCTCCATCTTCGGATTCGGGATGGTCTATGCCTTCATCTGGCTTCGGCCCGTGTTCCGCAAGCGTGGCGAGATCACCGCGGCTGTGACGGGCCGGCTCACGGAATCGTTCGGCGGCATTCGGGTGGTAAAGGCGTACACCGCCGAAAAGCGCGAGTCCATCATCTTTGCGGAGGGCGTGCACAACCTGTTCCGCAACATCGCGTCGACGGTAACGGCGGTATCGGCCGTAGGCGCTTTCGTCGGCCTCATTATCGGCGTAAATGGCACCGTGATTATTTGGGTAGGTGCCAACGCCGTAGTTAACGAGTCGATGAGCCCAGGCGACTTTGCTCTGTACCTGATTTGTACCGCGCTGGTAGCGGCCCCGCTCGTGAACGTGGCGAATATCGGGACTCAGATCAGCGAAGCCTTCGCGGGGCTCGACCGCATCCGGGAGATTCGCCAGGTGGCGGTGGAGGGCCATGTTCAGGGCCATGTCGAGCCGTTGGAAGCACTTCGAGGAGACATCGCCTTCGAGAATGTGGAGTTCGAGTACGAGAAAGGCGTGCCCGTCCTCAAAGGAATAACCTTTGAAGCGCCCGCGGGAAGCACGACGGCGCTCGTGGGGTCGAGCGGATCCGGGAAGAGCACCCTTATCGGTTTGGTCATGGCCTTTCACTATCCCGGAAGCGGCCTGGTTACCGTCGACGGACGCGACATCACGGACATCGACCTGCGGGATTACCGGTCGCGGTTGGGAATTGTTATGCAGGATAACTTCTTATTCGAGGGCACGATTTCCGATAACATCCGCTACTCGACGCCGCACGCCACACAGGAGGCCGTGTTGGAGGCGAGCCGCATCGCGCATTGCGACGAGTTCATTCAGAGCTTCGACGACAAGCACGACACGGTCGTGGGCGAGCGCGGCATTAAACTGTCCGGAGGGCAGCGGCAGCGCGTGGCGATAGCCCGCGCGATTCTCGCCAACCCCAGAATGTTGATTCTGGACGAGGCGACATCGAGCCTAGATAGCGAAAGCGAAGCGATGATCCAAGACGGACTCGAGGCGCTGCGCAGGGGGCGCACAACCTTCGTGATCGCACACCGCCTGTCGACGATTCGTAGCGCGGACCAGATCTTGGTGTTGGAGCAGGGGGAGATTGTGGAGCGGGGCACCCATGACGAACTAGTGCTCTTGGACGGACGCTATCGACAGTTGTACGAAAAGCAGTACCAAGCCGAAATGAACCGCTTCATTAACCCCGGCGAAGAAATGGAGACGGAGGATGATGACGAGGCGTAGTGTCAGGCACGACTGGGCTCGTTCGGATACTTCCCCTTTGAAGATGATATTCGGACTAGCTTTCGTGGTAATGTAATCGCGCTGTTGCGTCCTCCGTGCTCATGACGGACTTTGTGGGCAAGCGACGTGCCGAAGAACCGCGACGCGTTTCCCGCTTGGCCGCGAATCCGCGTGACAGCATAATCCCAACCCCAAACAACGCCGGAAAGCGTTACCACCTTCGGCGTGAAGAGGGAGTATGGCCATGTCCGCCTATGTCATCGTCCAAGTCAACATAACTGACCATAAGAAGTACGACGCGTACAAACAAATGACACCCGCCACGATAGCGCAATACGGAGGACGATTTATTGTGCGCGGGGGCGCCAGAGAGGACTTGGAAGGCCGCTGGGATGTGCCGCGCCTCGTTGTTATCGAGTTCGACTCGACGGAAACCGCCAAGAAATGGTACGGTTCTCGCGAATACCAAGCCGCGAAAGCGGTGCGAGAGGGCGGCGCGGACATGGTTTTCACCGTGGTAGAGGGGGTGGACGCGGCGCCTCCGGGGTAAGGACTGATGCCCCAAGGTGTCTTCCTTCAAATTTTCCTCGAAAACCCTTGACATACACACCCCCATTTGATAATCTTACCTACTGTCGCTTTAGCGGGGTAGTGCGCCCCGACAGGGAACTGTCGTCTCGCCCACGACCTCGGGCGGGCCGTAACGAGCGAGTCAACCTCCGAACAAATTCGCGGGAGAAGAAGTTTGCCTACGATTAATCAATTGGTGCGCGGCAGCCGTAAGAAAAAAGTCGAGAAGACTAAGGCTCGCGCGCTGAAATCGTGCCCTCAGGCATCAGGCACCTGTACGCGCGTGTACACGATGACGCCGAAAAAGCCCAACTCGGCGTTGCGCAAAGTGGCGCGCGTCCGGCTCAAGAATGGTTTGGAAGTGACAGCATATATCCCCGGTATCGGCCATAACCTGCAAGAGCACTCCCAGGTGATGATCCGCGGTGGCCGCGTCAAAGACTTGCCGGGCGTGAAGTACCATCTCATCCGCGGCGTCCTCGATGCCTTGGGCGACATGGGCGGTCAATCGTCGAGAAAAGACGAAGGCGGCAAGGAACTGCATGAGGGCCGCTGGGTCAGCCGTTCCAAATACGGCGTTAAACGGCCGAAATAGCGACATTGACAAAGGTTCGGCGCGCCTCGAGCGCGCCGCTGGAATAACGGAAGAGGCGGAAAACGAAGCATGGCAAGAAGACGAGAAATACAGAAGCGAATTCCTCTTCCCGATCCAAAGCATAAGAGCGTAGTCCTCGCGAAGTTTATAAACGCGGTTATGAAGAACGGTAAGAAGAGCATTGCCGAGTCTATCGTTTATGGCGCCCTCGATATCATCCAGAAGAATCGCCCTCAGGACGACCCTATTGCGATCTTCACCAAAGCGCTCGACAACGCCAAACCCATGCTGCAAGTAAAATCGCGGCGCGTGGGTGGCGCCACCTACCAGGTTCCAGTCGAGGTGGCCCCATCGACACGGCAAGCGCTGGCCTTCCGGTGGGTGATCGAGTTCTCGCGGGGTCGCGGCGAAAAGACAATGAAGGAACGGCTTGCCGCCGAGTTGCTGGACTGTTTCAGCGGTCAAGGCGCCACAGTGAAGCGAAAAGAAGATACGCACCGCATGGCCGAAGCTAACCGCGCTTTCGCGCATTTCCGTTTCTAAGGCGTCTCGCTTAGGCGGGCGGACTCGTTGTCTCGAAGAGCCCCGCATAGCTTGAGAAGCCCTTGTAAAACTTGAGTTTACCGCTGGAGCGAGTTTTGTCATCGCGCCTGTCGGTAGTGGCTCCAGCGTGAACTCGCGACAGTTGAATCGAGTGTAGCGTAGGGCCTGTCCTAAACGTGTTGCGCCACGGCAAGTGTCATCGCGGCAGCAAACGCGCGCAGTCTTTGGATGATCAGCGAACCATGGAGAGAATCACAGTCGTGGCACGGCGATATCCACTAGAAAAGACCCGGAACATTGGGATCATGGCCCACATCGATGCCGGCAAGACCACCGTCACTGAACGTGTCTTGTATTACTCCGGGCGCCTCCACCGCGTGGGCGAAGTCCACGACGGCACCGCGACCATGGATTATATGGAGCAGGAGCAGGAGCGAGGCATAACCATCACCAGCGCCGCTACGGCGTGCGACTGGGATGGCTATCGCATCAATATTATCGACACGCCAGGCCATGTCGACTTCACAGCCGAAGTCGAAAGGAGCCTGCGGGTGCTCGATGGAGCCGTCGCGGTCTTCTGTGCCGTCGCGGGGGTGCAGCCCCAATCCGAAACCGTATGGCGCCAGGCCGATAAATACGGCGTTCCACGCATCGCCTTCATCAACAAGATGGACCGCGTGGGAGCCGATTTCGAGAAAGCCGTTCAGAGTATGTGCGAGCGCCTCGGCGCCGTCGCGGTTCCCATCCAAATTCCGGTGGGCGCCGAAGACAGTTTCTCCGGAGTCGTTGATTTGGTGCGGATGCGCCAGATCGGATGGATCGGCGAAGGCGTAGACACCCAGCAGGTTATCTCGGAAATTTCCGACGATATGATGGTCGATGCCCTGGAAGCCCGGCAAGCCCTGTTAGAAGCGCTAGGAGACCACGACGACGCGATTATGGAGAAATACCTCGAGGAAGAAGAAATCTCTCCCGAGGAACTGAACGCCGTGATTCGCCGAGAGACCATTGCCGGTCAGATTTGCCCCGTACTAACAGGCACCGCGCTCAAAAATAAGGGCGTGCGCCTCATGTTGGACGGTATTGTCGATTTCATGCCCGCGCCGACGGATCTTCCCGCGATCACGGGAACGGTGCCCAGGTCGGATGAGCAGGTCGAGCGCAAGCCTTCTGACGAAGAGCCCTTCGCGGCGCTGGCCTTTAAGATTATTACCGATCCCCATGTGGGACGCTTGACCTTCATCCGCGTATACAGCGGCGTGATAGAGCAGGGCAAGCAGGTGGTCAACGTCAGGACCGGCAAGAAGGAACGCCTCGGGCGGTTGCTCGAGATGCATGCAAACGCGCGCGAGGACCTGACCGAACTCCGCGCGGGCGATATCGGCGCGGTTATCGGAGCGAAAGATACGACCACCGGCGATACGCTGTGTGAGCCAAAAAAGGAAGTCGAACTGCTTCCGGTGGAATTCCCGGAACCGGTTGTCCATATCGCGATCGAGTCCAAGTCGAAGGGCGATCAGGACCGCCTGTCCAACGCGCTGACCAAACTCAGCGAAGAGGACCCAACGTTCCAGGTCAGAGCGGACGAGGAGACCGGACAGACGATCATCGCGGGAATGGGCGAGCTTCATTTGGATATCTTGGTCGATAGGATGAGGCGCGAGTTTGACGTCGAAGCCAACGTCGGCCGCCCGATGGTAGCCTACCGCGAATCGGTGCGAAAACTCGCCGAAGCGGAAACGCGTTTCGTCAAGCAATCCGGCGGACGCGGACAATACGGACATGTTGTTCTCAGCCTCGAACCCGGCGAAGCCGGTTCAGGCTTTACATTTGAAAGCCTGATCGTAGGCGGAGTGATTCCAAAGGAATACATCCCCGGCGTTGAGAAGGGCTGCAGGAACGCCCTCGAGACGGGTCCGATTTCGGGATATCCGATGGTAGACGTAAAAGTCACCCTGACCTACGGTTCGTACCACGACGTGGACTCATCCGAAATGGCCTTCGAAATCGCAGGCTCGATGGCCGTAAAAGACGCCGCCAGAAAAGCGCGGCCCGTGCTCCTAGAGCCCGTTATGAGTATCGAAGCCATCTGCCCAGAGGAGTACACGGGCGATGTCATTGGCGACATCAACGGACGCCGTGGGCGCCTCGAATCGATGGAGCCAACGGGACAGGTGCAAAAGATCACTTGCATCGTTCCGCTCGCGGAAATGTTTGGATACGCGAACGATTTGCGGTCGAAAACCCAAGGCCGCGCGTCGTTTAGCATGGAATTCAATAAATATGAGCCCGTGCCACCCAACGTGGCCAACGAGATCATGGAGAAGTCGGGCGCGGTTTACCAGTTTACTTAGTATCCGCGGCTGGGCGGCGCCTGGCAAGGAAATAGATTTGCAGTGCTTCTAGAACAAAGGGTCCGCTGAACCGCGGCTGATCAAAGGAGATAGAAAGACCATGGCGAAGGAAAAGTTTGAACGGACAAAGCCCCACGTGAACGTGGGCACGAT